>CAIYIP010000336.1 GCA_903926285.1 uncultured Gammaproteobacteria bacterium | reverse complement strand
TCATTCATCAGGGGCTCCTGTAAACCTCAGGATGTTCATAAATTCGGGGTAAAAAAAACCCGCCTCGGGGCGGGTTTTTCAGCTAGCTTTTAGTGCTATAAACAAGCCTTCAACCCACTCGAAAAGTATCGAATATAGAAAAATATAATGGCGAAACGCGGGCTGTATGGCATGGCGCGAAGCATAGAGCCTGTACCTTTAAAGTCAAGTCCGGATTTTTGTGCAAATTCTGAGGAATTGGGCGGTCGCACTGGTCGTAACGGGCTACAAATATGGCGGCCCGCAGAAAGTGCGGTATAGTTGAGCCGTATTGGCAAAATAATAAAATGCACCAAACATTCTGATTCCGAGGGGAAACCTGCCACATGAAACGTCTCAAACACGTGCTGTTTTTTATCGTCGCTGCATTTTCCAGTGTGCTCGCAACTGCCCAGGAAGGTTATCCGCTTGATGGCACATGGCGTGGTGAATATGGACAGCCTGGCGCTGAAGGCACGTTGGCAGTGGTCGTCATGAACTGGGATGGTTCTGTAATCAATGGTCGCATTAACCCGGGCCGCAATACGATTAACTTTACAAGCGCCTCCCTTAACGCTGAAAACTGGGCTGTGCATTTCGAAGCCAGCGATCCCGATGGCAAGCCCATCGTTGTTGATGGTGTGCTGGAAGATATCGGTTCTTACAAGCGCACTATCACGGGTACGTGGAAAGTAGGTGATGTTGAAAGTCCGATAGTCCTGACGCGGGAATAAATTGCCACGCTGTTCAGACTGCTGTAAGCACCGGGCCAAAACTGCAACCAAAATACACAAAAAGTTGAATTTCACAGGGGAAACCATGCAAAATTTCACCAGAAAATATTCCTGCACTACTCTCGCCGTAGCGTTTGCGCTGGGTCTTGCTGCCTGTGGCGAAGCCACTGCTCCCGCAGCAACTGAAACTTCGGTGCAGTCTCCTGCGGCGGCAGCAGAGGCGCCACGATTTGAAGATGGCACTATCCGTTTCGACAGGGTTCCCGGCGAGCTAGGCTACTGGGCAAATGCGAGCAAACAGTCATTGATCGAGAATGGTGTTGATGTCGCCATGGACGACAAGGGCCTGCTTGCCAACCTTGATGATGCGGCTAAAGTCGCGCCTTTCATGGACTGGTCACTCGGGCTCTACAAATACCGCCAGGCAAACGATCTTAAGGATGATCCCGTCAATGTCTGCATTTCCCCCGCAGGCCCGCGTCATCTGCAGGATGAAGGTGGTTTCAGGATAATCCAGGACCGCAACTACAACCGCGTCTACGTCATGTTTGGCGGCGGTAATCGGGGCTGGCGTTTGATCAACATGGACGGCCGGACACCACCCAACCCTGACGAAGTCACTGGCAGCTATTATGGTTATTCAACTGGCCATTGGGAGGGCGACACCCTGGTGGTCGAATCCAGCGGCTTTAACGATCGCTTCTGGTTTTCCAATGGCGGCTTACCGCATACCGCGGCGCTCCAATTGACTGAACGCTTCAGTCGCCCGGATCATGACACTCTGCTGTACCAGGTCACGGTGACTGATCCACGCACGTATACCCGGCCCTGGACAACTGAATGGACTCTGGAATGGGTCGATGGCGACATCGAAGAAAAGTTCTGCGAACAATAACACTCCTTACTGAACTGTACGCAACGCCGCAACGCGGCCTAACTGTAAAAGAGGAAACAGCATCATGAAAAATGCCCTGATCAAAACGCTGGCTAGTGTGGTTTGTCTGCTGACACTGGCCACATCTGCGTTTGCCCATCACTCCTTCCGCGCGCAGTACGATTCGGAAAAGCCTGTGACGCTCAAGGGCTACGTAACCAAGATTGAATGGTTCAATCCCCACGTATATTTTTATCTTGATGTGGAAAACCCCGAAACAGGCAAGGTGGAAAACTGGGGCGTGGAAATGGGCCCTCCCCACATGCTGCAAAATCGCGGATGGAAAAAGAATAGCATGGCGATTGGTGATGAAATGCTCGTCGAAGCAACCCGCGCGCGCGATGGCAGCACTACCGCCAATGCCCGCAGTGTACAGATTGTGGCAACCGGTGAAGTACTTGGCGCTGCGTCAAGCGAACAGCAGACGCTGACTGGTGGCGCACCAGCTGACAATGGTGATGCGCCCTGAGTTTTCCGGCGTCAGTCTTGAGCAAGTCGCGTTCTCCACTTAACAAAAGGGAATCTGCCATGAGAGGCATGAATAAATTGGTATTGGCTGTCGCTGTGTTGGCGGCGTCAGCGGGTTTCGCCCAGGAAGCTGCTGCACCGGATACTCGTCCGGTTCCGCGTAATGCCGAAGGCAGGATTAGTTTCGCAGGTACTCCTGAATTCGTCGGCAACTGGGAAGGCCTGCTTGGCACCATGGCCAACACCAATGGCATAAACCCTGCCAATATTCCCGAAGCTCTGTCGTACGACCAGATTCCATTCCAGCCTTGGGCCGCAGAATTGATGGCTGTGCGGCGCGAAGGTGGTGGCAAGGATGATCCTCACACCCGCTGCAAACCTTCGGGCGGCGCACGAATGTTTCACACACCCTATGGACTCGAGATTCTGGATATCGGCGAGCAGGTCATATTTGTAAACATTGGTGCGCCACACTCCTGGCGCCAGGTATACATGGATGGCAGGCAACATCCCGCCAATCCCGAACCCACGTGGTATGGGCATTCCATCGGCCAGTGGGAAGGTGACACGCTGGTGATTGACTCCGTCGGTTTTCATGGCGACGACAAATTCTGGTTCAGTCGCGATGGTTATCCGCACACAGAGCAGTTGCATCTCATTGAACGTATTTCCCGACCCTCCTTCGACAGGCTGCGGTACGAAATAAAAGTCGACGACCCGGGTGCCTATACCCAGCCCTGGACAGGTGGCTGGTTCCTGACCTGGTCCGATGGCAACGAGCCGTTCGACTACCTTTGCCAGGAAAACAATCTCGATCCGGAAAGGATGGTTGGCGAAGAATAAAATTGGGAGCCGCATAGCGCTGGCTAGTCCGAATCCGGCAATTTTTACCGACTCTAGAAGTCCGTTCCCCCGCGTTTTCTTAACCGCTTTTTTAACTGTTATTCCCCACTAGACTGTATAAGTCCCAAGTGCACCCAAAAAATGCCCCTTAATTAAACCCGACGTGCCTAATTGGGCCTAAATATTGCAGTATCCGCTTAACTTAAGTGTTTTAGCCTGACTTCCGTCAATATGAAGTACGCAGAATGTGTTTATATGAATCCTCAAGGTGCATCACCTGCACTGCAATTGTGCGCTGCTCTCTGGATAAGTTCATAAATGTCTACCGGTACCCAAGATCATGTGCACATAGACCCCGCCAAGCTGGAGTTATTGTTGCAACAGTATGGTATCGAAAGTGAGTTCATCCAGTTTTCGGGCGAAGTAGCCCATATCCCCCTGGTCAACAGGCTACATATGCTGGGCACCATGGGTGTCACAGTGGAGTCGACTGAACAAGTCGAGTCCTTGCTGACGACCCGCGCGCTGGCGTCCGCCGAACGTATGGTGCCCGCCGTCGTCAACCGCGATCCCGGGCAAACGGAACTGGAAATAATTATTGCTGCAGAAGACGCCGAAACAGCAAGCCACTGGCGCGTGGATAGCGAAACTGGTGAATCCCGGGAAGGCACATTTTTTGGCAGGGACCTGCGTGTTGCGCAGGACTTCGCAATAGACGGACGTCACTACCTCAGGTACGTGTTGGCGTTACCCGTTATGGTCCCCGGTTATTACCATTTCCAGCTCAATGTTGGTGAGAAATCAGCCGTTTCAGTACTGGTGATAGCACCTCACAAAACCTGGCAACCGCCAAAGCTCGAAGAAGGAAAAAAAATCTGGGGTGTTTCGGTACAGCTCTACAGCGTTTCCACGGATCGCAACTGGGGCATTGGCGATTTCGCCGATCTTTCGCAACTGGTGGATCTTGCCGCAACCCAAGGCGCCGACTTCATTCTGCTCAACCCGCTGCATGCGCTGGATTTGCGGTATCCGGACAACGCCAGTCCTTATAGCCCGAGTGACCGCCGTTTCCTCAATCCTCTCTATATTGCAATTTCCTTGTGTGCAGATGCCGAGTCAGCGCCGGTAAAAGTGGCTCTTGGAGACTCGGAATTCCAGCATCAGCTTGCCATATTACGTTCGACCTCACTGGTGGATTACAGCGGTGTGCAAGCCGCCAAACTGAAAGTTCTTGGCCTTATGTATCAAAGTTTTCTGGCGGTGCAGGCTGCACGCAACGGTAAACGCTGGCAGCAGTTCCAGGCTTTTATTGTGCCCGCAAAACGCAGCCTGCATGTATTTGCGCGCCATCAGGCGACACTATTCAAGTCCGATGATGGTGTTATCGCGCAACCAGGCTTTCATCTGTATCTGCAATGGCTGGCTCACAATCAGTTTGCCGAGTGTCATGCGCGTGCGGTCAGTGCAGGCATGTGCCTTGGCCTTATCAGGGATCTGGCGGTGGGCAGCAGCATCGATGGTTGCGAAGTTATTACCAATCCGGAATTATTTTGCGGCATGACCCGCATCGGTGCCCCGCCGGATAATTTCAACCCCGATGGCCAGAACTGGGGACTTCCACCCTTGCTACCCAATCAATTGGTGAACACGGGTTTTGCCCATTTTATTGAACTCTTGCGCAGTAACATGCAGAGCTGCGGCGCTCTGCGTATCGATCATGTGATGGCATTGATGCGCTTGTGGTGGTGCCCGCAGGATGGCACCAACTCCTCGGGAGCTTACGTGCATTATCCGGTAGATATCATGTTTGCGATCCTGCGTCTTGAAAGTCAGCGCAATCACTGTGTAATCATTGGCGAGGACCTCGGCGTGGTGCCTCCCGAGATCCGGTCTTACCTCGAGCAGGGCAACATATATTCCAACTGTGTGTTTTATTTCGAGAAATACGACAGCTGGAATTACCGCAAGCCCGAGCACTACAAGCCGCAGGCGCTGGCGATGATTGCCAATCATGACGTGCCACCGCTGGCGGCCTGGTGGAATGGCAGCGATCTGCAGCTGCGGCGCAGGCTGGGCCTCATCCTGACTGATGAAAAACTTGTAGACGAGCGCCAGTGGCGGCATGCCGAAAAGCAGCAGATGCTGCAGTGGCTCGCAGAACTGGGTTTGTTGCCACATTCATGGCAAGACCGTTCCGACGAACGTCCGCTCGACAGTGCGCTACTTGCTGCGCTTGTCAGCGGCTGTGCCCGCTCTGCCTCAAAGCTGCTATCTTTACAGCTAGACGATCTTGCAGGGATGGACATGCCAGTGAACATTCCTGGCACCAGCAGCGAGTACAGCAACTGGCAACGCAAGATTCCGATGTTGCTTGAGCAGGTATTCGCCAATCCTGCAACAATTGAAATGCTGCAGGCTTTGCATCGTGAGCGTCATGCATGAAGAGCGCGGCAAGGAGAGACGAAGCAGGATTGAAAGCAGGGTTATACGACAACAAGGAGAGCATTATCAATCTGACAGATAAATACGCCTTGGTGCCGGCAGCAGTAGTAAACCAGGTCATCAAGGGCAACTACATTGATGCCTTTGCACTGCTGGGCATGCACGCGCATGAGTCCGGTATGCGCCAGGTTACCGCATTTCTGCCGGGGGCAACGGCGATAGAAGTCGTAACGGATTCAGGCAAACGTACGTTGGGCAAGCTCCAGCTTATTCACGAGGAAGGTCTCTTCAGTGGCCTGATCGATCGTAAGCGGCAGACGCCGTACAAGCTGCTCGTGACCTATCCCGAAACCGCTATCCTGCTTGATGACCCCTACCGTTTCCCGACGCTGCTTGATCCGACCGATCTGTATCTGTTCAACAACGGCACGCAGGAACAGGCCTGGCGTTTTCTCGGCGCCAATCACCGCGTTTATGATGATGTCGCCGGTGTCATGTTTGCGGTATGGGCACCCAATGCACGCCGCGTCTCACTCGTGTCCGAGGCCAATACCTGGGATGGCCGCGTCCACATCATGCGCAAACATCCGGCGAGTGGCGTGTGGGATATTTTCATTCCTGGTCTCGCGCCCGGCATGCCCTACAAATTTGAAATCATTACTGCAGAAGGGCGTTGCATGCCTTTGAAGGCCGACCCTTATGCGCGCCAGATGCAGCTGCGTCCTGATACTGCGTCACTTGTACCTGCGCCGAACAATTACGGCTGGCAAGACAGTGAGTGGCTGGAGTTACGCGAGTCGATCGCGGGCCATGCAGCGCCTGTGAGTATTTATGAAGTGCATTTGGGTTCGTGGAAACACAAGCTTGAAGCCGCACACCGCAGGTTCAGCTACCAGGAACTTGCGCATGAATTGGTCAACTATGTGCGCCAGCTCGGGTTTACCCATATCCAGCTGATGCCGATCAGCGAATTCCCCTTTGATGGCTCCTGGGGCTACCAGCCGTTAGGCATGTTTGCACCGACGAGCCGTTTCGGTTCGCCCGATGATTTCCGCTATTTTGTCGACTATGCCCACCAGCATGGCATAGGTATATTTCTCGACTGGGTGCCCGGGCATTTCCCGAATGACGGTCATGGCCTGGTGCATTTTGATGGCACGCACCTGTACGAACATGCCGATCCACGCCAGGGTTTTCATCCCGACTGGAATACGTGCATCTTCAATTATGGCCGGCCCGAAGTAACCAGCTATCTGCTCAGCAATGCACTGTACTGGATGGATCAATTTCATATCGACGGCTTGCGCATCGATGCAGTGGCGTCAATGTTGTACCTCGATTACAGTCGCAAGGATGGCGAGTGGATTCCCAATCATCTGAATGGTAGGGAAAATCTTGAAGCCATCGAAATATTACGTAGCATCAACAGTCGCGCGTATTTCAATTTTCCGGGGGTGTTCATGATTGCCGAGGAATCCACGGCGTGGCCTGGAGTAACCAACTTCATCGAGCGCGGTGGTCTTGGTTTCGGTTTCAAATGGAATATGGGCTGGATGAATGACACGCTGCGTTATATTGCGCGCGATCCGATTCACCGCCAGTTCCATCACAACGAAATGACGTTCAGTTTGTTGTATTCGTTCAGCGAAAATTTCATCCTGCCGCTGAGCCACGATGAAGTGGTGCATGGCAAGCGTTCAATCATCGAACGGATACCCGGCCCCGATTGGCAGAAATTTGCTACGCTGCGTAGCTACTACACCTTCATGTGGACTCATCCCGGCAAAAAAATGCTGTTCATGGGCGACGAGTTCGCGCAGCGCGATGAGTGGAATCATGATGGCAGCCTCGACTGGCACCTGTTGCAGTACGCATCTCATGAAGGTGTGCAACATCTGGTCAGAGATCTCAATTATTTTTACCAGCATAGCCCCGCCCTTTATGAACTTGATAATTCAACAGAAGGTTTTGAGTGGGTGGATGCAGACAATTACCAGCAATCAATTTTTGTGTTTTTGCGCAAGGGTCGCATAAGAGCCGAGCAACTGCTGGTCGTGGTTAATATGACGCCGAGCGAGCGCCGCGACTACCGTATTGGTGTGCCGGGGCCCGGCTATTATGCCGAGAAAATCAATACTGATGCGCTGCAATACGGCGGCGGCGGCGCCGGCAATCTCGGTGGCGTATTAGCTGAAGAGATTCCTGCACACGGTCGGCCCTGGTCGATACAAATCATGCTGCCGGCACTCGCAGCGTTGATATTTTCTTTTGCAAACACCTGAAAGCAAGAGGGTCGAGTAGTTTCTCATGCCAAAACGTGGATTAATCAACGGCAGCATTCATCGTCTCGGTAGCACCTGGGATGGCAAGGGCGTAAATTTTGCGCTCTTCTCGGCGCATGCTGAAAAAGTCGAGCTGTGCCTGTTCAATGCCGATGGCAGCAAGGAGACGCAGCGTCTCGCCTTGCCCGACTTTACCAGTAATGTATGGAATGGTTATCTCGAAGGTGCTGGTCCCGGCACTGTGTACGGTTATCGAGTCTATGGTCCTTACCAGCCAGATCTCGGCCACAGGTTTAATCATCATAAGTTGCTGCTCGATCCTTATGCGCGGCAGTTATGCGGCAAGTTTGCGTGGTCTGCCTTGCATTATGGCTACGCACCGAATTCGCGAGATGACGATCAGAGTTTCGACACCCGCGACAATGCCAGCCAGATGTACAAGTGTGTGGTCCTGCCAGCGCAGGCCGCATTTGTGCCGCAGCAAAACCGCATCAATAAACATGAGACTGTTATTTACGAAGCTCATGTTAAGGGCCTGACAGCACTGCATCCCGATATTCCACCGGAACAACGGGGAAAGTTCAGTGGCATTGGCCACAAGGGCTTAATTCGTTATCTGAAGGATCTTGGTATCACGAGTCTCGAACTAATGCCGGTGCAGAGTTTTCTCGATGACCACTTCCTGGTAGAGAAGGGTCTCACCAATTACTGGGGCTACAACACACTCAGCTTCTTCAGTCCACACCAGGCTTACATGCGCGGCAACGATATTGTGGAGTTTCGCGACATGGTTGACGCCTTGCATGATGCCGGCATCGAAGTAATTCTTGATGTTGTGTTCAATCACACCGCAGAAGGCGGCCGACTTGGTCCTACGTTTTCCTTTCGCGGCATCGACAATCTGTCCTATTACCGTCTGCAGGCTGAGAATAAACGTTATTACATCAACGACAGTGGCTGCGGCAATACCCTGAATTTTTCCCATCCTTTTGTGGTGATGATGGTCATGGATTGCTTGCGTTACTGGGTGAGCGAGATGGGCGTCGATGGCTTTCGCTTCGACCTCGCGACTGTGTTGGCACGTGAACATTACGGTTTCGACAGGGGTAGCGGATTTCTCGATGCGCTGCACCAGGACCCGGTTTTATCAGCGGTGAAATTTATTGCTGAACCCTGGGATATTGGGCCTGGTGGTTACCAGCTTGGAAATTTTCCGAGCGGTTGGGGCGAGTGGAACGACCGTTATCGCGATACGATGCGCCGTTTCTGGCGCGGCGATGCGGCCATGCTGCCAGATTTTGCGCGCCGCTTGCATGGCTCATCCGATATCTTTGAACATTCAGGTCGTCGTCCAACGTCCAGTTACAATTTCATCACGAGCCACGACGGCTACACATTAAATGATCTAGTCAGTTACCGCGAAAAAAATAACGAAGCAAACCTTGAAGACAATCGCGATGGTCATTCGGAAAACTACAGCGACAACTATGGCGTGGAAGGTCCCACGCTGATTCATGAAATCAAGGAACTGCGCCAACGCCAGTGCCGGAATTTTTTCGCCACACTTATCCTCTCTCAGGGGACCCCTTTGCTGGCTGCCGGTGATGAGCTGGGACGTACCCAGATGGGCAACAATAATGCCTATTGCCAGGATTCGCCGCCCTACTGGATTGGTTGGGACAAGCTGGATGCCGAGTCCTGGACGCTCCAAAAGTTTGTGAAAAATTTGCTCGCCATCAAGCGCAAATATCCGACACTCTGGCAAAACTTCTACGTGCATGAATCAATGGATCCGGCTGCTCCGGCAATCCGTTGGTACAATACTGCAGGTGAGCTGATGCAACCGGTGCATTGGGCCCAGCACCACATGAAAGCGCTTGGCTACCTTGTCGTGAGTGCGCCAGTCAAAGGCAAGCGCGATAATTTTCTGACACTGTTCAATGCAAGTAACAGCGCGCTGGTATTCAGATTGCCGCTGGAAGACCTCATCACCGAGTGGCTGGTGTTACTCGATACCAGCCTGCCCGAAGGACCTGCACAAGATAAAAAGCAGATCAGCCACGAGTGGATAGTCCCTGCATGCTCGACAATTTTGCTTTACGCGAATGGTGTCCATGAAATTCACCAGACCGAGGGACTATTGTTATGAAATGCGATATCACAAAGAATTTTCAGGATGACTATCCTGCTCTTGGCATGGATGCTAAAGCTGTCGGCGATGATCTGCTGCGGCATTACCACTTGACTCTGGGTCGCAGCCAGACTGGCTGCGGCGAGCGTTACGTGTACCAGGCTGCCGCACTTGCTGTGCGTGACAGGCTCGTGGAACGCTGCAGCAGTACGCGCGAAAAATACCGGGTTGAACATCACAAACGAGTTGCTTATCTGTCGCTGGAATATCTGATGGGGCGCGCGCTGAACAATGCCGTTCTCAATCTTGATCTCGAGGCGCCCATGGCGGAATCATTGCGAAAATTTGGCTGTGCGCTCGAGGAGGTGCTGGAACAGGAGCGGGATGCTGGCCTCGGTAATGGTGGCCTCGGTCGCCTGGCCGCCTGTTTTCTCGACAGCTGCGCCACGCTTGGTTATCCCGTGACCGGTTACGGGATTCGTTACGACTACGGCATCTTTCACCAGAAAATCCGTAATGGTGCACAAGTTGAAGTGCCCGATCACTGGCTCGAGGGTGGCACGCCCTGGGAAACAATTTCACTGGAAAATACGCGCACCGTTAAGTTCGGTGGCTATACCGAATCATGGTCGGACGAAACCGGCCGCTTTCGTGTGCGCTGGCGCAGCGATGCCGATGTATTGGCAGTTCCGCATGATGTGCCCATTCCCGGCTACCACAACCAAACCGTCAATACCCTGCGCCTGTGGAAAGCCGACGTCAGCGAAAAACTGAGCCTGCAGGAATTCAACTCCGGCGACTACCAGATTGCCGTAATTAATCAGAATTCTGCCGCGCAGATTTCCATGGTCCTGTACCCGAATGATGTCAGCGTCAACGGCAAGATTCTGCGCCTGCGCCAGCAGTATTTTCTGTCATCGGCAAGTTTGCAGGATGTGATCGCGCGCTGGTTCCGCGATTATGGCGAGGATTTCGGCGCCTTTGCTGATAAAAATGCATTCCAGTTGAATGACACTCATCCGGCCGTTGCAGTTGCCGAGCTGATGCGCCTCCTCGTCGATGAATATCTGCTCGAATGGGACCAGGCCTGGGCCATTACCACAGAGACAATGGCCTACACCAATCACACGCTGCTGCCCGAAGCACTTGAACGTTGGCCAGTGTTAATGTTCAAGAAACTGCTGCCGCGCCTGATGGAAATCATTTACGAAATCAATCATCACTTTCTGCAGGAAGTAGCGCTGAAGTGGCCGGGTGATATGACCAAAATTCGCGCGATGTCGATTATTGAAGAAGGTCCTGATCCGCATATCAGGATGGCAAACCTCGCGATTGTCGGTAGCCGTTCGGTAAATGGTGTTGCGGCCCTCCACACCGCCTTGCTGAAAGCGGGACTGTTCCGCGATTTTTACGAACTATGGCCACAAAAGTTCAACAACAAAACTAACGGTGTTACGCCACGCCGATGGCTTGCATTCTGTAATCCCCACCTCGCACAACTGCTTAATGAAACCATCGGCACTGGCTGGGTCACCAATCTGGAAGAACTTGCAGAGTTGCGAAAATTTGTTGCTGACAAAGAATTCAGGCAGCGCTGGGACGAGATCAAACTGTTCAATAAAAAAGCGCTGTGCGAAATGGTCAGCGAACGCAGCTGTGTGGAATTTGCCCCGGGCATGATGTTTGACGTGCAGGTAAAACGTATCCATGAATACAAGCGGCAGCTGCTGAACATGCTACATGTGATTCACTTGTACGACCGCATCCGGCGTGGTGACACGGTTGGCATGGTGCCGCGTTGTGTATTGATAGGCGGCAAGGCTGCACCTGGGTATTTCATAGCCAAACTAATCATCCGCCTGGTCAACAGTGTGGCAGAAATCATCAACGCCGACCCTGTGGCAAAGCCCTGGTTGCGTGTTGCTTTTTTGCCGAACTATCAAGTGACGGCGATGGAGAGAATTAGTCCTGCCGCGGATCTATCTGAACAAATCTCAACAGCTGGCAAGGAGGCGTCCGGCACTGGCAATATGAAGCTCATGATGAATGGTGCGATCACCATTGGTACGCTTGATGGTGCCAACATCGAAATCCGCGATGCAGTCGGCGCAGAAAACTTTTTCCTGTTTGGTATGACTGCACCTGAAGTGGAAGCGGCGCGTGCGGACTATCATCCCAGCAGTATTGTTGCGAATGATCCGGACCTGTACCGCGTCATGGAATTGCTGGAAACTAATTTTTTCTGTAAAACAGAGCCAGGGCTTTTTGCACCACTCACTGAGAGCATTCGGAGTCCGCACGACAACTGGCTTACTGCGGCCGACTTTCGCTCCTTTATTAATGCCCAGCAGGCAGTGGCGAGAGCTTATGCAGAGAAGGACCGCTGGCTTACGATGAGCATCCTGAATACCGCAGCCAGTGGCTTTTTTTCCAGTGACCGCACCATAAAGGAGTATGCCACCGAGATCTGGCGGCTGGACCAGGACACCACCCCTCAACTGAAAAGACAACGGGAAGGCAATTCATGAGTGACGAAGTTGGAAGCCGTTATGTGAGTAAACTGACGCGTGATACTTACGCACTCATTCTCGCAGGTGGCAGAGGGTCGCGCCTGTATGAGCTGACCGAATGGCGTGCCAAGCCTGCGCTGTTTTTTGGCGGCAAATTTCGCATCATTGATTTTCCGCTTTCCAATTGCATCAATTCCGGCATTCGCAGAGTAGGTGTAGTCACGCAGTACAAGGCCCACTCCCTGATCAAGCACCTTGTGCGCGGCTGGGGCCACTTCAAGAAGGAACTCGGCGAAGGCATAGAAATATTGCCTGCATCCCAGCGTTATTCCAACAACTGGTACCAGGGTAC
>CAIYIP010000335.1 GCA_903926285.1 uncultured Gammaproteobacteria bacterium | reverse complement strand
GTCAAGCGGATTGACTGATGAAGAGATTGCCAAGATGGTGCGCGATGCCGAAGCCCATGCGGCAGAAGACAAGAAATTTGAAGAACTGATTATTGTGCGTAACCAGGCTGATGGCTTGATTCATGCCACGAAGAAAACTCTCACAGAAGCAGGCGATAAAGTCGAAGCTGGTGAGAAGTCGAAGATTGAGGCAGCGATTTCTGCGCTGGAAGCAGCAATCAAAACTGATGACATGGAAGCCATGAAAAATCTGACCAAGGAGCTGACCGATGCGTCCACTCCGGTGGTTCAGCGTATGTATGCTGAAGCGCAAAACCAACAGGGTGCCGGAGCCGGTGCGAGCAATGCCGGTGGCAATGCAAATGCAGGCAAAAATAGCGATGAAGCAGTGGATGCCGAGTTTGAAGAAGTCAAAGAAGACAAATAAAAGGCATTAAATACGCTGGCTCGCTTGAGCTCAGTTAATCTGGTTAACAAAAAACTGACGCGGTTTATCTGCGTTGGTTTTTTTGTTGTAGGGACTACATGGAAAAACGTGATTATTACGAAGTCTTGGGTGTTGCCCGCGGGGCGTCCGAAGCTGATCTGAAAAAAGCCTACCGGCGCGAAGCGATGAAACATCATCCGGATCGTAATCCCGGGGATGCAGCAGCCGAGGCCCGCTTCAAACAAGCTAATGAAGCCTATGAAGTCTTGTCAGACAAGGACAAGCGAGCAGCCTATGACCAGTATGGTCATGCCGGCCTCAATGCGCAGGGTGGTGGCGCTGGCGCAGCCGGGTTCAGCGATATTTTCGGCGACATCTTCGGCGACATTTTCGGCGGTGGTGGTCGCGGTGGCCGCAGTCATGTGCAGCGCGGTTCAGACCTCAGTTACACGCTGGAATTGTCACTTGAAGATGCCGTGCGCGGCGCCAGTGTAAAAATTCGTGTACCCACTCGGGTCACCTGCAAAACCTGCGATGGCAGTGGTGCCCGCAAGGGTTCAGTGCCGGAAAATTGCGCAACGTGCCAGGGTGTTGGCCAAGTGCGGATGCGGCAGGGACCATTTTCGGTCCAGCAAACCTGTCCGCGGTGTCAGGGTGCCGGTAAAACCATCAAGGATCCGTGCCACGTGTGTCATGGCCGCGGCGCAGTGCAGGAAAACAAGACGCTTTCTGTAAAAGTCCCGCCAGGCGTGGACAGCGGTGATCGTATACGGCTGACTGGCGAAGGCGAGGCGGGCATGCATGGTGGCCCGCCAGGCGATCTTTATGTGCAGGTTGCGGTGAAGGATCATCCCATTTTCGAACGCGATGGCAGTGATCTGCTGTGCGAAATTCCGATCAGTTTTGTTGATGCCGCCCTCGGTGGCGAGCTTGAAGTGCCGACACTCGACGGCAAGGTCAAACTCAAGATTCCTGCAGAAACCCAGACAGGCAAGCTGTTTCGCTTGCGTGACAAAGGGGTTAGTCCGGTGCGTGGCGGGCCAGCAGGAGATTTGCTCTGTAGGGTGGTTGTAGAAACTCCGGTCAACCTGACGCGCCGCCAGAAAGAACTGCTGGCAGAATTCAAGGAAATCGAAGATACCCC
>CAIYIP010000334.1 GCA_903926285.1 uncultured Gammaproteobacteria bacterium | reverse complement strand
TGCTGCGTTTTAAAACAAGGTGCTATTCTGGTTTGATCACCAAGTGCAAATCCTAGGCCCGGCAGAGAGAGACTCATGAATACAAAATTGCATTTTCCTCTTGCTATTGTCACGCTTGTTTTACTGACGGCTTGCAGCCAAAGCGAGGTTCCCACAGCTGATGTCACTTCAGCAGACGCAGAACAGTCTGCCACTCCAAGCCCCCAAAATGCAGTCGCCCCAGTTGCTGCTGGCGAGACAGAAGGCTGTGTTAATGAGGCAAATATTTCCTATTTGTGTGGGCCTCAAAATGCTGAGGATGCATTACGTTTGGGAAACTCCCAGTGGTTGCTGGTTTCAGGCATGAATGGTCAATTGGCAAATAACCCAGCAATTAACGGCAAAATGTATTTGGTTAACCATGAAGAAAGAAGTTGGGAAGTATTGTTTCCAGGCAACAATCCAGTACTTGAACAAGACATGGAGATGTTCGCGTCGTGCCCCGGCCCACTTGATGTGACTAACTTTTCCGCACATGGCCTCGCCTTACAGTCGCAGGAATCAGGTCCGGAACGTTATCGTTTGTATATGACAAGCCATGGTGCCCGCGAAGCTATTGAAGTGTTCGACGTGGATGCCTTCGTCAAACCCACGATCAAATGGATCGGGTGTGTACCCATGCCAGCTACATCGTGGACCAACAGCATAGCCATCCTCGGCGATGGTGGATTTTTTGCAACACAGTTTATGGACCCAACGGGTTCAGGCATGGCAGGCGTAACGGCCGGTGACGTCACAGGTCATGTCTTCGAATGGCATCCTGGCGGGGAAGTAACCGTACTGGCCGGCACTGAACTGTCTGGTCCAAATGGCATCGTCATCACAGATGATGAGCGTTATTTGTTTGTTGCCGCTTTTGGTACCCATGAAATTGTGCGCTTTGATCTCAGCTCAAATCCACCCGCTAGAGAAGCCGTCAGTATTTCTGTAGCCCCTGATAATATCCGCTGGAATTCTGCCGGAAATCTTTATACAGCTGGCGGCAATGTTACTGATGCTTGCACAGGGCCTGTCTGTGGTACTGGATGGTCCGTGATAGAAATTGTGCCTTTTACAATGACAGCGACCCGGGTGACAGGCGTGGATGAAACGGCGGCCATGCGCGGTGTGAGTTCAGCCTTGCTCGTTGATGATGAAATCTGGGTCGGAACCTATGGTGGCGAACGGATCGGCATAATGCCAAAGCCTTGAAAACACTAAACATAAAAAAGGCACCCGAAGGTGCCTTTTTTATTGCGTGTAGCCTGGAGATATATTTATTCGCCAGTCGCGAAACAGTAGAAGTAGCCATTGCCACCTGAAGCTACCAGATTTTCCTGGCTGCAACCGCGGCTTTGATGCGCAGCGTTCCAGGATTCTGCCATAGCACCACCGCCAGTCCGATCCAGATGTCCAACTGTTGCCTTGAAATCTGCACTTTCGTCAGTCCAGTTATTGCATGTTGAATCTGCAGCAGCGGTGCCATCAGGATTGGAGCCAGTCAGGATATCGTGCTGGTTAGGGGTGTCACCTACACCATTAACCGTGCCGCCTTTTTCAGTAATTGAATTGGCTTTGTTGAGCAGAACGTTGCTGTAGTGCAGATGATCCACACTGCGTGCAACCAGCACGTTTTTGGAGTTGTACCACGGGCCGGCACCAATACGATCCTTGCCATTCACGCCGCCGGCGCCAGTCGTACTCAGGTACGCATGCCAGGTTTTACCAGTGGTGCCTGCAGCCTCTGCCAGCGCTGCGCAATGTGCATCTGCGCCAGCAAGACCACCGAGGTTGGCGCCTTTGCCAAGGCCAACGCTGGTAACAAAGAAACTCATGCTGGTATCTGGTGGTGGCCCGGCTGGAGCACCGGCTGGAGCTTGTGCAAATACAGTTGCGGACAAGGTCAGCAGTGCGAATGCTGCCGCTATTCTGGTTGTTTTCATTGGTATTCCCCTTTAGGTTGTTTGAATTGCATTGAAAATTGTTATTCAAAATTCGTAAATCTGGCTCGATTTCTAGTTGCTGGCTGTCTCATTCATCGATAACCGCCGGATGGAAAATCGCGCCTGAAATTTACACAGGCAGTACTGAATGTCAAGC
>CAIYIP010000333.1 GCA_903926285.1 uncultured Gammaproteobacteria bacterium | reverse complement strand
GTACGCGACTTTAAAGCCGTTGAATGGCTTGAGGCGGACCTGTTTATCGCCGTGGCTGACGCTTAAGTCCTTGGTAATACGACTGTATTTCTTGGCGGCATTCTGCACTTCGATGCCGGCGGACTGGATCAGGAACACAAAAGGCCCTGCGCTGCCATCCATGATCGGTACTTCCGCGGCACTGACATCAACGTAGCAATTATCAATCCCAAGCCCTGACATCGCCGACATCAGGTGTTCTACCGTGGAAATCCTTACATCACCTTTCATCAAAGTAGACGAGAGCGTGGTTTCCCCGACATTTTCTGCCAAAGCAGGAATGCTGACAGGAGGAGTGAGGTCAACACGCGTGAATACAATACCGGTATCCACAGGCGCAGGCCTTAGCGTGAGATAAACTTTTTTGCCGGTATGCAGGCCTACTCCGGTGGCGCGGATGACGTTTTTCAGTGTTCGTTGCATGATCATTAGGGCTGAATCTTCCTGTAACTTGAGTATGCATAAGCACCTGGCTGGTTCATCCTTAAACCGGGCGCGGAATCTTAGCAAAGCATCCCGGCTTTCCCCAAGCACTTATTTCCAGAGGAAGCGCCTCATGCTGGCGCCAAAACCCATGACACCAGCCTGCCGCGACCACCTCAACCTGTCCCAAAACTACACTTGCATCTGAAAAAATGCAGTTTTCAGCAAGCTTCCGCCACTCGTTCCTGCTGGGGATCTAGTCCGCCTGTTTGCGTAAAAACGCTGGAATATCAAGGAAGTCCATGTCCGGCTCGCCGCCCACGACCTTGCCGTACATCGGCTGGGCCTGCATTTCGGGACGTGGTGAAGTCTGGCGTCTCATCGCGGTTGGGCGGTCGAGTGTATTGTAGTCGACCCGGCGCGGTGCAACGCGCGGGGTATTGTCCACAACCACCTTGGTAGGCTGCTCCAGCTTCTGTGTCAACGAAACAAGGCCGGTTGCCACTACAGTAACGCTGATATCGTCGCCCATGGTTGGATCGATCACGGTACCTACAATAACGGTCGCCAGTTCAGAAGCAAATTCGGCAATCGTATTACCAACCTGTGAGTATTCACCCAGCGTCAGGCTCGCACTTGCGGTAATGTTTACCAGGATGCCACGCGCACCCTGCAGGTTGACGTCTTCAAGCAACGGGCTGCGGATGGCAGCTTCGGCAGCTTCAACTGCACGATTTTCGCCAGTGGCGCGGCCGGTACCCATCATCGCCATACCCATTTCTGACATTACGGTTTTGACGTCCGCAAAGTCGACATTGATCAAACCGTCGCGGGTGATCAGATCCGCGATGCCTTTTACCGCGCCAAGCAACACATCGTTGGCTTTGCTGAAAGCTTCCAACAGCGAAGAACCACTGCCGAGAACTGACATCAGCTTTTCGTTGGGGATCGTGATCAGTGAGTCCACATGTTCGGACAGCTCCATGATGCCACGCTCTGCAATTGCCATACGCTTGCGACCTTCAAAGCTGAAAGGCTTGGTGACTACAGCAACAGTCAGGATACCCATCTCGCGCGCAATCTCTGCCACGACTGGAGCTGCGCCAGTGCCGGTACCACCACCCATGCCAGCGGTGATGAAAATCATGTCGGCCCCCTCAATGACTTCGCGAATGCGCTCACGATCTTCCATCGCAGCCTGACGGCCGGTATCCGGATTGGCGCCTGCACCAAGCCCTTTGGTTACGTGTGAACCGAGTTTGAGAATGGTCCCTGCGTTAACCTTGTCGAGCGCCTGGGCGTCGGTATTGGCGCAGATAAAATCGACACCATCAATGGTGTTGGCAATCATGTGTTTAACAGCGTTGCCGCCGCCACCACCGACACCTATCACCTTGATCACTGCGTTTTGCGGCAAGTCTTCTACGATTTCGAATAAGCTCATGGTGTTAACCCCTGGTTATCTGTCTGAATTAAAAAAATTAATTGATTGTTTCTGCTGCTTATTTCGTTTTTGCACATCCGATGTCAGTCATCCCTTATAAAAAATTTCTTCACTTTATCCAGAATATTTAATGTTGGTTCTCGGGAGGGCTGGCGGCCTGTCTTCTCCTGCGCATGTTTGAGCCCGTACAATAAAAGCCCCACGCCTGTTGAATAGGTTGGATTGCGCACGATGTCTACGAGGCCACTGACTTCCGATGGCATGCCGATGCGCACTGGCAGGTGGAAAATTTCTTCGGCAAGTTCGACCACGCCTTCCATCTTGCTGGTACCGCCTGTGAGCACGAGTCCTGCTGCAAGCATGTCAGCGTAGCCACTATGGCGAATCTCGGCCTGGATCAGATGAAACAGTTCGTCGTAGCGTGGCTCAACCACATCGGCCAGCGCCTGACGCGACAGTTCGCGCGGTGCGCGTTCACCAACACCCGGCACCTTGATCATTTCATCGGGACTCGCGAGCTGCGAAAGTGCACATGCGTATTTGATCTTGAGCTCTTCGGCAAACTCGGTTGGTGTGCGCAGGGCCATCGCGATGTCGTTGGTTACCTGATCACCTGCAATTGGAATGACGCCGGTATGACGGATCGCGCCTTCCGTGAAAATCGCGATGTCCGTGGTGCCGCCACCGATGTCGATCATACAAACGCCGAGTTCTTTTTCATCTTCAGTTAGCACTGCGTAGCTTGATGCCAACTGCTCCAGGATGATCTCGTCCGTTTCCAGACCGCAGCGCTTGATACATTTCTCGATGTTCTGGTACGCGTTGGTGGCACAGGTCACGAGATGCACCTTCGCTTCGAGGCGTACGCCTGACATCCCCAATGGCTCCTTCACACCCTCCTGAGAATCGATGATGAATTCCTGCGGCAGGATGTGAAGGATTTTTTGGTCAGCCGGAATCGCCACCGCCTGCGCGGCGTCAATAACACGCTCGATGTCTGCGGCATAAACTTCGCGGTCACGGATCGCCACAATGCCGTGCGAATTCATGCTGCGGATATGGCTACCGGCAATGCCAGCGTAGACAGAATGAATGCGACAGCCGGCCATCAGCTCAGCTTCTTCGACGGCACGCTGGATCGACTGCACAGTCGATTCAATATTCACCACGGTGCCTTTCTTGAGGCCGCGTGAACGGTGCCGGCCAATGCCAACGATATTGATACCACCTTCAGCATTGATTTCACCGACGATGGCGACCACTTTCGAAGTGCCAATGTCCAGGCCCACTATCAAGTTGCCGCTGGAATTGTTAGCCATTACCTATGTTCCGCCCTTTGTTAACTATTTGAATGTTGTTCATTGCGCCATTACCACTTCACCCTGCCGGGCGCCTGCTTCTGCTTCTGCTTTGATACGAGGGGACACGGCAATGCCATTGGTGTAGCGTAAATCTATCGTTTCCATGTTGAGGAAGTCGGAGCTGTAGCGCGATTCCATGAAGGTCACCAGGCGCCCTACGCGCTCCAGTACATCTTCCTTGCCGAGCTTCACCTTCACACCATTGGTCAGCAGCATGGTCAACGCACCGCGCTCGTTCATGCTCAGGTCGCGGATGCGTACACCCAGCGGATACATCAGCTGGTTGAATTTCTGGTATTGCTCCATAACTTCCTGCTCACTGTGTTCTGGTCCACTCAACCTGGGCAGATTCAACAACCCCTGGATTTCGTCAGGCACGAAGATCTGGCCTTGCTGGTTCAGCAGTTCGTCATCACGCCAGCGGGCAATTGCGAGCTCCTCTTCCACGTTGATGATAAGCTTGTCGGGCCACTCCCTTTGCACCGCGACCTTGCTGATCCACGGCAGCATCTCGAGTTCCTGCTTGAGTGTTTCGAGATCGAGCGCAACCAGACTTGCGGAAACAAAACGGCTTACGGTGTCCTTGATTTCCACTTCGCTGACGAAGTTCAGCTGGCCTTCAATTACAACAGTCTCGATTTTCTGACCATTTACCTGCTGGAAGGCGAGGTAGATACCTACACACGCAATAACGGTGGCGCCGAGCCCCAGCACTCCGACAAGCGTACGACCGATAAACGCATAACGGCCTTGACGATCCTGCGCGGGCATACGCACACTCGCGCCGCGCGCAGTGCTGCTTCTGAATTTGCCGACCTGGCGATTACTGGCCATGTTGCAAACCTCTTTGTTCGAGGCTGCTGTCGAGAATACGCAGCACGAGATTGTCGAAATTTATTCCTGCTGCCTGCGCTGCCATCGGCACCAGGCTGTGACTTGTCATGCCGGGAGCTGTGTTGACTTCAAGCAGCCAGAAACGACCCGTTGCATCGCGCATCGCATCAACACGGCCCCAGCCGCTGCAGCCGATTGCTTCATAAGAAGCCAAAGCCATTTCCTGCAGTGTTTTAGCAGCGGCGGTATCGAGGTCGCACGGGCAGAGATATTGCGTTTTATCCGACAGGTACTTCGCCTCGTAATCGTAAAATTCATTGGCTGGCTGCAGCTCGATAACCGGCAACACCTCACCATCGAGAATCGCCACAGTGTATTCCCCGCCTTTGACCCACCGCTCTGCCATCACTTGCGTGTCATAACCCTTGGCGCGATGCCAAGCTGCTTCGAGCTGCGCTACTGTTTCGGCGCCACCTATGCCAATGCTTGAACCTTCGCTGACAGGTTTCACAAAACAGGCTCCAAGCTGCTGCAACACCGCAGCAAAATCCGACTCAGCAGTAAGGCGGACAAAATCCGGGGTGTTGATGCCAAGTCGCTGCCATACGAGTTTGCAACGCACCTTGTCCATGGCGAGTGCGGAGGCGAGTACACCACTGCCGGTGTACGGAATGCCGAGCCATTCGAGTGCGCCCTGCAACTTGCCATCTTCGCCGTCGCGGCCGTGCAGCATGATGAATACTCTGTCCACTTTTTCGGCGCGCAGTTCCTGCAACAAATTTGTGTCTGCATCGATGCCGATCACATTGACCCCGCTGCGCTGCAACGAAGTCAGGACAGCATTGCCACTGAGCAGTGAAATCTCGCGCTCGGCAGAACGCCCTCCCATTACTACTGCAACCTTGCCGTATTCGCGCGGCGCGCGCATTGCATCAGTCATCGCCCAAACCTTCTGCGGCCAGTTGTTTGCACAACATGCCGATATTACCGGCGCCCTGCGTGACCAGGATGTCGCCCTCCTGCAACACTTCGTTGAGAATTCGTTTAAGGTCACTCGTGAGCTTGACGAGCACGGGATCAAGCTGGCCGCGCTGGCGGATACTGCGGCACAGGCTTTTGCTGTCGGCACCACGAATCGCTTTTTCGCCTGCCGAGTAAACTTCGAGCAACAACAGAAAATCGACTTCGCTGAGCACGTCGACAAAGTCTTCATAGAGATCGTGCGTTCGGCTGTAGCGATGCGGCTGATAGATCATCACGAGGCGATGCTCGGGCCAGCCATCACGAATGGCGCGGATGTTCGCCGCAACTTCAGTAGGGTGATGGCCATAATCATCCACGAGCATAACCTTGCCGCGCTTGCATTTGAGTTCGCCCTGTACATCGAAACGTCGGCCCACACCCTGGAAATTGGCAATACCGTTCTGAATATTTTCGTCGCTGAGACCTTCATCAGTGCCGACAACAATTGCCGCTGTTGCATTCAGCACGTTATGCAAGCCTGGCATGTTGATTGTCACCGGCAGCAATTCTGCGTGACCGGGACGCCGCACCTTGAAACTCGTGACACGCTGATTCTGCACCACCGAACTGATGCAGAAATCGGCATGTTCGGAAAACCCATAGGTAAGAATGGGCCGTGATACATGTGGCATGATTTCCCTGACCACCGGATCGTCTGCGCACAACACAGCAAGGCCATAAAACGGCAGGTTGTGCAGGAAATCGACAAAGGCTTTTTTCAGTTTTTCGAAATCGCCATCATAGGTGCCCATGTGGTCATCATCGATATTGGTGACAATGGCGACCATCGGATGCAAGTGCAGGAAAGATGCGTCACTTTCATCTGCTTCGGCCACCATGTAACGACTTGCGCCGAGTTTGGCGTTAGTGCCGGCGCTTTTGAGCAGGCCGCCAATCACAAACGTAGGATCGAGACTGGCTTGCGCGAGTAATGATGTGACAAGACTGGTAGTTGTAGTTTTGCCGTGGGTACCTGCGATCACAATTGCGTGGCGATAACGCATGAGTTCGGCCAGCATTTCGGCGCGGCGGATAATTGGAATACGATTGTTAGTGGCTTCCAGAATTTCGCTGTTGGTCGTGTCGATGGCACTCGACACCACGACTACATCTGCATTGATGACGTTTTCTGCGCGATGACCCAGAAAGATCGTCGCGCCGAGTTGTTCGAGCCGAGCAGTAGTGCTTGACGCATTCAGGTCAGAACCGGTGATCGTATAACCCTGGTTGAGCAGCACTTCGGCAATGCCACTCATGCCAGCGCCGCCGATGCCGACAAAATGAATTCTGCGGATGCGGCGCATTTCCGGCACCAATCCGGTGCGTGACAGGTTAAACGTGGCGTCAACCATGACAGGCCTCCATGCAATATTGCGCGGCCCGTGCAGTAGCATCCCTGTTGCCTGCAGCGCGCGAGGCTCCTGCCTGTTGCAGCAGCAACTCACGATTGCCTGCAAGTTTTTGCAAACTGGCAGCGAGCTTGTGTGCAAGTTGCTCATCCTGCGTCAGCAACTGTGCAGCGCCAAACTGCTCCAGTACTCTGGCGTTTGCTGTTTGATGATCATCGACAGCGTGCAAATAAGGGACAAGTATGGCGGGCAAACCAATTGCGGCAATCTCCGCAAGCGTACTTGCACCGGCACGGCATAAAATGACATCGGCCCAGCTATAGGCTGCCGCCATGTCGTCAATGAAGGCGCTTAGTTCGAGCGTTTCATCGAGTTGCAAACCAGCATCCTTGTAATATTTGCGCGTGTGTTCCAGGTTATTCCGGCCGCACTGATGTTTGACGAGTGGTCTGTCACTTACTGAGAAACCTGCGAGCACTTGTGGTAGCGCCTTATTGATCGCAACAGCGCCAAGGCTGCCGCCAATAACCAGCAAGCGCAGTTTGCCTTTGTGAGAAGCAACGCGCTGCTCATAGGCGGCAATTGCCAGAATTTCTTCACGCACTGGATTGCCAACAACGACAACACGGCCCGGACGGATGAGACAACGCAGCAAGGGATTACGCGTAAGCTGCTGCTTGCGCTCGAAGGCGCCCGGGAAAGCTTCCATGACAATATTTGCCAGCGGAAACAACAACTGGTTAGTCAAACCGGCAACAGCATTTTGCTCATGAATAAGCAGTTTTTTCCCGAGCAGCTTCGCCGCAAGTCCGCCTGGTCCGGTGGCGAAACCACCCATGCCCAGCACACAGCCTGGCTTAATACGCACGATTGCAAACAATGCCTGTACCACTGCGAAGCTTACAACCAGAGGCGCGAGTAATTTCTTCAACAGGCCCGAGCCACGCAAACCTGATACCGAAATGAAGTGCAGTGGAATGTGGGTTGCACCGATCACTTTGGCTTCGATGCCATTGCGTGTACCGAGCCATTCCACTTGCACACCTCTTGCGAGCAGTTCTCTGGCAATAGTCAAAGCCGGGAATACATGGCCGCCGGTTCCACCGGCCATGATCAACACTTTGTTGGCAGAAGCGAGCGTCACAATACTCCTGCTCCTGCTCTGGGCGTCGCGAGCTGCTGATGCTCAACGTCTATTCGCAGCAAAATCGCAAGCATGACAAGACACATGATCAGGCTGGAACCACCGTAACTCAGGAATGGCAGCGTCAAACCTTTGGTGGGCAGCAGACCAACGTTCACTGCAACATTGATCACCACCTGGCCAAGAAACAAAAACGCAATGCCATATGCCAGATAAGCAGCAAACAGGCGTCCACTTTTTTCATTACGTCGCGCAATCAGTAATACTCTAGTGACAAAAGCAAAAAACAACGCGAGCAACAACAGCACTGTGACCATGCCGAGCTCTTCGGCAATGATAGCGAGCACAAAATCTGTATGCGCTTCAGGCAGAAAGTACATTTTCTGGATGCTGTTGCCGAGGCCCACGCCGAACCATTCGCCACGACCAAATCCAATCAGGGCCTGAGCCAGCTGATAACCCGTGCCGTAAACCACGTCGTCACTGAACGGGTCTTTGAGTGCCTGCAGGAACGACATCAGGCGCTGCATTCTGTAGTCTGAGCTCAACATCACGAGCCAGCCCAGCACACCAGCTGCCGAACCTGCGAGAACAAATTGCCAGACGCTGACACCTGCAAGAAACAACATGCCAAACATCGCGATGATGAGTACCACTACTGCGCCAAAATCTGGCTCGAGCAACAACAGCATTACCGGTGGCACGATGAAAAATATCGGATAGACAAAACCTTTATAGGAAGACCGCACGAGATCGCGGTGACGCGCCAGGAACCAGGCCATGAATACAATGATGAAAAGTTTGGCCGGCTCGGATGCCTGCAGCGATATAAACCCAAGCCTGAACCAGCGGCTGCTGCCGTTAACTTCGCGGCCAATACCGGGAAT
>CAIYIP010000332.1 GCA_903926285.1 uncultured Gammaproteobacteria bacterium | reverse complement strand
TGCATGAAGTCGGCCAGAGAAATAATATTCTCGTGTGTGAAGTCCACAAAAAATTTTGAATGGCCTAGCATTCCATACAACACGTCAACTATGGAGCTGGCGGGGCCGAGACAAGTGAGCTTTTGTAATGCTGAAGAGG
The DNA here is from genome assembly GCA_903926285.1 of uncultured Gammaproteobacteria bacterium. Lineage (GTDB taxonomy): Bacteria > Pseudomonadota > Gammaproteobacteria > Pseudomonadales > Pseudohongiellaceae > CAILUG01. The sequence continues at coordinate 2,355 of CAIYIP010000332.1, read as the reverse complement.
GTATTGGCAGTTCTTCTTTCATATACTCAGCTGGAATAAGGTAGTGGATTAACAATCGATCCAATCTGGTGTCAACTTGATAGTACACGCAGAGAGCCAGGAATGCAGAATGAAAATAATGAAAATATTGCAAAAAGAATAATCAGGTTACTATTAAAAATGTCCACTCACACTTCTGCTCAGTTGCTTTCACCCAGGCTGTCGGACATCCTGTATACCATTGCTTGACGCTTAAAAATACGAGTGTTAGTGTCAGGTGAGAATTTTTGCTCACAAAGTTCCATGAATTTGTTTTAGTTGCTTCCTCAATATTCCCTTACTTGGCTGTGGTAACCTTTCTGCATGTATCTTGATTACTTTTCACTCAAGAGACATCCCTTCCGTATAACACCGGACCCTTCCTTGTTCTTTGCCGGTGGCGCACATGGCCGGGGTGTGGTTCTGGACGCACTCGTGTATGCGATCACAACTGGGGAAGGTATTCTGAAAGTTGTGGGAGAAGTTGGCAGTGGCAAAACCATGTTGTGTCGCATGCTGGAGGAGAGGCTCCCTGCAACTGTTGAAATTGTTTACCTGGCGAATCCGAATCTCAGTGCGCGCGACATAATCTATGCCATCGCCTTTGAGCTGAAGCTTGATGTGGAGGCAAGTACCGATCGCCTGGTCGTGATGCACAAGCTGCAGGATTATCTGTTGCAGCGCCACAGTGTAGGCGCAAGCGTAGTGGTGTTTATTGAAGAGGCCCAAAGCATGCCTTTGGAAACCCTCGAAGAAGTACGCCTGCTCAGCAATCTCGAAACTCACCGCCACAAGTTGATGCAGATTGTCCTATTCGGGCAGCCCGAACTTGATCGTAAACTGCAGGATAAATCCATCCGGCAATTACGTGAGCGCATCACCCACAGTTTTAATCTTGAGCCTCTGACTGCGGATGAAGTGCGCGAGTATCTGCATTTTCGCTTGCAAACCGCGGGCTGCCCCTGGCCGCAGCTCTTCAGTCCCAGGTCGGAAAAGATGCTCGCCAAGGCATCTGAAGGTTTGACCCGGCGCATAAATATCCTGGCTGACAAGGCTCTGCTGGCTTCATACGCAGATCCCGCGACACGGCAGGAACCGCGGAGCAGCTCCGGAGAAATACTGCCCATGGTGCTACCCAGACACGTCAATACTGCAATTGCAGACAGCGCCTATGGCAGCAGGTTTATTGAAAAGTACTTGCCTTGGTCGGGTTATGCCATTGCTGTTGTTGCAGTGGCTGTATTGATTTTTGTGTTGTTCAAGTATGTCTGGATCGTGAATGAGCCTCTGGCAATAACGGCATCCGCCACGCTTGCTTCGCAAATTGCGGAGGAGCAAACATTCGCAGAGTCACAAACAGATCCTGCTGTGTCCGTACCGGTTTCGCCCGCATCAGATGCTGAGACACCTAAAGTGGCAACACTTCCTGTTGGGCCGGAGCCGGATAATAGCGGGAACGCGGCGACTACTACAGAGGCAATACAAGTCGACCAAAGCCAAGCAGCCGCTGTGATCGACACCACGAACGACTTATCGGATTCCGCCGTAGCAACCGATACCTTGTCTGAGGCTTTAGCAGACCACCTGACACTTGAGCCCAATGAGAATGAAGACTTGTCAGTAGCAGGCGCAACGTTCGCAGGCGCAACATCGTCAGTACCACAACAAAAACCTTCCTATACATTTGTGGGCCTGGCCGCGACTCGTTCCCAGGCATCTGCAGAGTGGCTGGCAGGCTTGCCAGGCAAGATTGGCTACACCATACAGATATTTTCAGCACTTACCCGGCAACCGGAAAAGCTGGAGGAATTCCTCGTGTTTCTGGAAAGCAACCGGATGCTGGACATGGTGTTTCTATGCGTTATTTCCGGAAACAATTCAAGGCCCGAGCAGTGGTTGATCCTCTATAATGAATTCAGCGGACTAAGCGAAGCGCAAAAGTTGATAGAAGTTTTTCCTGCCTATATCAATCAATATGCGCCCTATACGCGCAACCTCAACGATATAGAATGTGCAAATTAAAAGATTTCCGTAAGTGCATAGCTAGCAATGTCGTCATCATTACGCTCTTGATGGACAAGGCCGGCAAAGCCTTTTATGCTCTTTAAGGGCGGACACAATACCTCCCTGAAAAGGTATCGAGACAAGCGATTTATTACTCAAAGCCGGCTGCCTTGTTTGATGTACTAATAATAAAAATCACGAGAAGAGCGGTATCCGCCCAAGCGGTGCTGCACTCCTCAAACTTGCAGAGTGTCCAGTATGAACGGCTTTAAACTCCTGATTCTTGTGTCTTCCTGTGTAGTTATTTCGAGCACTATGTTTGGCCAGACTGCC
>CAIYIP010000331.1 GCA_903926285.1 uncultured Gammaproteobacteria bacterium | reverse complement strand
GATCCGCCGCCTGCAGCTGGATTTTTCCGATTTGTTCCAGAGCGGTTTTGCGTTTGATCGTATCGATGGCAACATGAATTTTAATCAAGGCGTGGTGACCACCGATGAGCAGATCAGCATAGTTGGTCCGTCCAGCAACATTACCATCAACGGCGAAATTAACCTGCCGCTGCAGACTATCGCTGCTGATATGGAGGTGCAGATTCCGTTGGGACAGAATATTTCCATGCTCGCCGGCATGCTGGGCGCATGGCCAATTGCATTAAGCACCTACATCGCGAGCAAAATATTCCAGTCACAGCTGGAAGACTTTACGACCATCATTTATCGCCTGGATGGTCCTTGGGATGCTCCTGAAGCTGGTTTCGAGCCGCCACCTGAAGCGCAAGCATTGCCTACGTCAGAGCCTGCCGCGTCCAGCATTCAGCCAGCCGTGCAGGCTCCTTCTGCAAACTCAACCTCACCAGTTCCATGATTCGCGTGCAGGTCCTTCAACCAGAAACCCTACCTCCCTGGATTTAAATTATGAATATAAGTGCATTATCAAATCTTGTTGCGTTGGTGCTGGCCATTGCGGGTTACTTCCTGCCGGGAGTTGCCGGCGAACTCCTGCTAACCACAGGTCTGTATGCGCTGTCGGGCGGCATTACCAACTGGCTTGCGATTCATATGTTGTTCGAGAAAGTGCCGGGTTTTTATGGTTCTGGAGTTATTCCGGCACGGTTCGAGGAATTCAAGGAGGGCATTCGTCACATGATCATGCAGCAGTTTTTTAATCCGCAGAATGTGCAGGATTTTTTCCGGCAGGGTGGTAGCGGTGCAGCGGTAAGCGCCGAGCTTGCGGAAGGCCTTCTTGCGAGGGCGGACCTCAACAAGGCCTTCGATTCTTTGGTAGAAATGATTCTTGAATCTTCCTTTGGCGGCATGCTCGGCATGTTTGGTGGTGGCAAGGCCCTCAACACACTGCGCGAACCGTTTATTGAGCGAATGCAGAATTTCCTGCATGGTATGGCGACTGATGCGGAGCTGCTGGATCAGCTCGGTAAACAGAGCGCCGATGCACTGTTGAGCAAAGTTGAAAATATTGTAAACAAACGTCTGGATGAGTTAACACCGCAGATGGTCAAGGAAATCGTCGAACACATGATCCATAAACATCTGGGATGGCTGGTTGTGTGGGGAACCGTGTTGGGAGGAATTATGGGGCTGTTCGTCGAGGTGCTGATCTAGACTCTGCATTCAAATTATTAAGGTTTAACGAATTGTGCAAGAAATGTAAACAAATTTTTATAATGAACGTTAAAGATGCACCTGATTAATCCGCCTGATTACAGGTATTTCATTCTTAACTGGTGGTACAGGGGTATTTGTACTAAAATTACAGCCCTGTCGGTATCGGGGGGTACCGGTCAGTTTAGAATTTTTCCCACTTTAAATGAGGTTATCAGAAGTTATGGCCAGACCAGTAGAATTTGAATACGACGCGGTGCTCGAGAATGCAATGGAACAATTCTGGCGAGAAGGATTCGAAGCCAGTTCCGTGCAAAAATTGCTGGATGCAACCGGCATCAATCGCGGCACTCTTTATAACTCCTTCGGCGACAAGGATACTTTCTTCAAGTCCTGCGTAAATAAATACAACGGCATGATCAAAGCTACTCTCGATGCCACCCTTAACGACAAGAATCATAAAGCCGACAAGGCACTTGCTGCATTTTTTGATGCCGCCATCATTTCAGCACCGGGCAAACAACGTGTCCTTGGCTGTCTGCTGGTGAATTCCGTTTGTGAAAGTATTGTATGGAATGCGGATATTCAGAAAATACTCCGGGATTCCCTTGGTACTATCCGCAAGGCATTGCTGGTACGCACCAAAGAGCTTGAAAAAGGCAAGCTGCTTGGAAAAGGCTTGAATGCCGATCAAGCTGCTGAAGTACTGATGAACCTCTACAATGGTTTGCGTGTGAGTGCCCGCAATGGCAAGTCCCCCAAACAATTGGCAGAACTGCTTGCTTTCACTTTGGGTTCAATCAAGCGTTAGTTCTTGTTTATAGTTTTTCTTTGTAATAGTTTGTGTTTGTAATAGTTGTAATAACAGTGGTTAAGCTGTGCTTCAGGTTAACAGCAGCCTGGTGCTTAATTCAGCATCAGGCTCGCACACTGCGCATGTAATTCACCTTATAATAACCCGGGTATTTCCGGGTTATTTCGTTCTGAGGCCATAAAAATTACAAAACCGAGGGAGTGAATATGGAATTGGTAATACTGATTATTGTACTGGCTCTGCTTGAATACCTGGTTTTTTCCTTTCAAGTGGGCAATGCACGCGTCAAATACAACATCAAAGCTCCCGCTGTCACGGGGCATCCGGTATTTGAGCGTTATTTCCGCGTGCAGCAGAACACCATTGAACAACTGATTATTTTCGTACCAGCAATATTTTCTTATTCCTATGTTGCCGAGAACCTTGGCTGGCCGGGTAATGAAACTGCCGCAATTCTTGGTGTTATATTTCTGGTCGGCAGAGCTTTGTATGCTCGTGCGTATGCCAGAGATCCGGCAACAAGAGGTGTGGGATTTTTAATGTCATTCCTCCCAAGTGTAGTGCTGCTGGCGGGCACCCTCATTGGCATCCTGATCTCGCTCCTGTAGGACAAACCCATGCTGCGTTATGTCTCTGTCAGAATTGTTATCTTGCTTGCGCTTATCGGCAGCATGCTCCCGGTGCAGGCGGAAGTGCCTCTGTATACCGCCACCGTAATCAACACATATCCGCATGATCCAAATGCATTTACCCAGGGTCTTGTATTTGTAGATGGCCAGTTGTTTGAGGGGACCGGTCGCAATGGCCAGTCTTCCTTGCGCAAGGTAGCACTGGAAAGTGGCGAGATACTGCAGCGCAGCAATCTTAATGCACGCTATTTTGGTGAAGGCATCACCATCTTAAATGGCAAGGTTTACCAGCTTACCTGGCAAACACAGCTGGGTTTTGTGTATGACCTCGCCAGCTTCAAGGTGGAAAAAACGTTTTTCCTGCCAGGCGAAGGCTGGGGAATTACTCATGACGGAACTCAGCTGATTGTCAGCGACGGCACTGCCTTTCTCCGCATGCTCGATCCTGCAACCCTGCAGGAAGTCAGTCGTGTTGAAGTGAAGCTGGACGGGCTGCCGCTCGATCGCCTCAATGAACTTGAATATATCAACGGTGAAGTATGGGCCAATGTCTGGTATACCGATGCAATCATGCGTATTGATCCGGTGACCGGCACGGTAACCGGACGTGTTGATTTGAGTAGCATCAATCAGCAGCGCGCTACTGACGATGTGCTCAATGGTATAGCGTGGGACGAAAAATCCGACCGCTTGTTTGTTACCGGAAAACTCTGGTCTCAGCTTTACGAAATCAAGGTAGAACCTGCGCCCTGACTTTTACATTTACTGAAGCGTCGGACGGAGAACGGTGAGCTGGAAAACCAAAATACCTTTTATCCTCGTTTTTTGTGTTCTGCTTGCCGCGTGTGAATCCCTCAAATATTACAGGCAGGCCGTTAATGGTCAGCTGTATATTTTTGTGCATCGCAAGCCTATTGCCAGCTTGTTGCAGGACTCTGAAACCAACCTTGTGCTAAAAGCACGGCTCGAGAGTGTGAATCGTATCCGGGCCTTTGCGGCATCCGGATTGCAGCTTCCTCTGGGTTCTCACTATTCCACTTATCTTGATCTCGAGCGGCCATTTGTCGTCTGGAATGTATTTGCCGCACCTGAATTTTCCATACAACCATTGGTGTGGTGTTATCCGGTTGCTGGTTGCGTTTCCTACCGTGGTTACTTCAATGCGCGCAGTGCGCAGGACTTTGCTGCCGATCTTCAGGAGCAAGGTAATGATGTATACATAGGTGGTGTCGCTGCGTATTCCACACTCGGGTGGTTTTCCGATCCAGTGCTCAACACTATTATCAACCGCGATGAATATCAGCTTGCGGCTTTGATGTTTCACGAGCTCGCGCATCAGGTTGTGTATGTTCCGGGCGAAACAGAATTTAACGAAAGTTTTGCCACCACAGTAGAGCGTGAAGGTTTACAGCTCTGGCTGCAGGCAGATGGCTCCGAACCTGCAGCCAAAGCGCAATTGGCAATAAATATAAAAGAAGACCTTGCACGTCAGGAACAATTCATCGCCCTCGTGCAGACTGCGGTTGCTGACCTGAAAATACTTTACGAGGGAGTTCAGACGGATGCCGACAAACGCCTTGCCAAGCAACAGCGCATCAACCGTTTGCGCGATGACTATGTGGCATTGAAAAACCAGTGGCAGGGTTATGACGGTTACGACGCATGGTTTGCGCGTGACCTGAACAATGCTCAACTCGCGACAGTAGTAACTTATAACAGCCTTGTGCCGGCATTTACCACAATATTGCGCGAGGCGAATGGCGATTTTTCCCTCTTCTATCAAAATGCCGCTCAGCTTGAACAACTCAATCCCGCAGAGCGCCAGCAAAAACTGCAGATGTTGATGACACAATAAGGTCACCGGAAGCTGCGGTTGCCTGTGCTAAAATCTGCGTAACAATGCAAGAGTAAAAGGACGTATTAATGATCATCAAACCCCGTGTGCGCGGTTTCTTATGTGTGACCACCCATCCCACTGGTTGCGCCGCCAATGTGCAAAACCAGATAGCCTACGTAAAACATCAGGGCGCAACTTTCTTGGGGCCGATAGCCGGCCCGAAAAAAGTTTTGATCATCGGAGCCTCAACAGGGTATGGCCTGGCCTCGCGCATCACCGCTGCTTTTGGGGCAGGTGCAGCAACGCTTGGTGTGTTTTTTGAAAAAGAAGGCGCTCCAGACAAGCCCGGCTCGGCTGGTTGGTACAACAGCGCTGCGTTTCACGCCTATGCTGAAGCCGAAGGACTCTATGCCAAAAGTATCAATGGCGATGCCTTCTCTGACGCAATCAAACAGAAGGTAATCGAGACCATCAAGGCGGACTTCGGCCAGGTCGATCTCGTTATCTACAGTCTCGCTTCGCCGCGCCGCCAACACCCCGTTACTGGCACGGTGCATATGTCTACCCTGAAACCCATCGGTAAAGACATCACCATGCGTGGCATCAACACCGATAAGGAAACCGTGCAGGAAATTTCTGTACCTGCTGCAACTGGTGAAGAAATTGACAACACAATTGCCGTGATGGGTGGCGAAGACTGGCAGATGTGGATTGATGCACTTGCGCAGGCAGGAGTGATTGCACCAAGCGCCATTACCACAGCCTACACGTATCTGGGTGCAGAGTTGACCTGGGATATCTACTGGAACGGCACCATTGGCGCTGCGAAGAAAGACCTGGATCAGAAAGCAGCACTGCTGCACAAACAACTCGCGCCTGCCGGTGGCCAAGCCCGCGTCGCGGTATTGAAAGCTGTTGTCACGCAGGCGAGTTCGGCAATTCCGGTGATGCCCTTATACCTGTCACTGCTGTTCAAGGTGATGAAGGCCAAAGGTACACATGAAGGCTGCATCGAACAGATTGATTTGCTGTTCCGCGAAAGTTTGTATGGCCCCACGCCGCGCATTGATGATGAAGGCCGGTGGCGGGTTGATTACAAAGAGCTGGAACCTGCCGTGCAACAGGAAGTTGCGCACTTGTGGCAGCAGGTTACTACCGAAAATGTGGCAGCGCTGTCTGATTTTGCTGTCTACAAAACAGGCTTCCTGCAACTGTTTGGTTTTGAAGTGCCGGGTGTAGACTACGAAGCTGACGTTGATCCCGTTGTGCCGATAAAACAGCTGGTATAAGGGTAAAATTGCTTCGGTTTAGGTCGGGAGAGTGACAGAGCTTTCTATTGCCTTGATCTCTCCTGACATTGCGGTGTTGTTGATCAGGTAGACGAGCGCCAACATCACGAATGCCTCCACCAATACGCCTACTACGGTTGGGAAAGAATTACTGGGGCCTGCCAGCAAAGGCAGAACGACATACAATACCACTAACCACACCACCCCCCGATGACAAGGGCCACTCAGAGTGTTAGACAACGCTTGAACAAGCCCACTGTGCTTCCAATTTGCCCGTCCGTTCACTGGTATCAGCGAGAGCCTTGATCAGTTGTTCAAGGCCCTGCAGGTTCAAACCCTGATTCACCCCTTCATGCAACCAGCGCACGCGTGCGGTCAGAATTGCGATGGTTTGTTCGAATGCCTTGCGGGAGGCTATTTCGTCTGCAGCGAGCAGGCTGGGATCAGCCAGGCCCCAATGTAATGGCCGGTTTTTGCCAAGCCAGAGCGGGCAAGGTTCGGTAGCAGCGTTATCACAAACAGTAATCACAAAATGGGGGACGAAATTCGCCAACT
>CAIYIP010000330.1 GCA_903926285.1 uncultured Gammaproteobacteria bacterium | reverse complement strand
GGTGCGTCCACGGGGAGAGCTGTGATGATCGTTCACAACTACTTTCAACATTACTTCTGTGTTGCTCCATTCCTGAACACGGCTGTAGGTCTGGCCAACAAACACGACAAAAAAAGCAGCCAACAACCAACGCAAAGGCTGAAACTCCTTACTGGCAATTTGCAGCGTATAGTAGACGACAGGGAGCAAAAGTCCCATTGCCCCAAAATAATTACGATGCTCGAAAACTATCTCGAGAGCTACAAAAGTTGATTCAAGCAAGTGTGAACCTAAAAACCAGGCAATGCCAAAAGCCAATACGGGCGCCCGGTGACGCAGGTACCAGATCAACGCAACGACTGACACTAAAATTCCCAGCAATAAAGCAGTATAGCCATCCAGAGTCTGCGTAATCGGAAAATCATCTTGATACAGACTCATATCTTTTAAACGCGGAAATAAGATCGAACGAATGTACGAAGCCATGACGTGCAGTTGCGTCAGCAAGCGTTCATATAGAGTGAAAGTTCGCATGCTGTAATCTGCAAGCTTACTGAAATGGATCAATATATAGAGTGCGGCGACCCCCATAGGGATGAACACATAAAACGATAACCAAATAATCAAATGGCGTTGCTTTGCCAAGGATTGCACAGTCGTTTTGAACACCAGGAACTCGATTATTAAAATATACACCGGTACGAGAACCCCAGTCTCTTTAGACAAAATCGCAAGGACTAAAGTCAAAGGAAATAGTATCCAGCCGTAAACTATAAATTTGTAATCTGCTGTATTCCGGCTACGAGCGTTAAAGTAACTAAGTAAGGCTAGCAGGCTGAAAAAAACCGCCATTTCAACCATACGCTGGACAGCGTATAAAACGGTGCTCACCAATAGCGGATGCAACAGCCAGAAGCTTGTGGTCACGCCGGCGGTCAACGCGACATTCACTGGACGAATTCTGGGATCCAGCAAGGGTAGGAATAGATACAGAAGACGGTAAAGCAGGCAGCCATTGGCAAGATGGAGTAATAAATTGTGAAATTTATACCCCCACGCGTTCAGACCGAACTGCCATTCAGTCAGCATGAAACTCATGATCGACACGCTGCGGCCCAACAGGCCACTCGTATTGTGGGTAACGGTGTAGACTATTGCATTCCAGTCAGGATTTTCAATGTAAGCCGATACGATGCTTGTTACATCGTCAAGTACAAATGGTCCATCAAGTCCGGCCCAATACACTAGTACGGTTAGCTCCAGGACAGCAATAAATGCTATTAACTGTAAGAGCAGTGGATGTGTAGTCTTTTTCTTTATAGTTTTAATGTCTTGCTCGCTAGCTAATTGTTGCAAAAAAAAACCAGCTCAACTCAAGCTGGTTCTTTAATTAGGCTTTAACTATTATTGGCAAGTGCTTGGCAAATACTGTGTACCCAGAGTCGCGACACAAACCCACGAAATGCTACCCGACGCAGTGTTGATTGATGGCCGCAATTCTACTTCAATGTTTTTGCTATTCAGCATAGTGTCACTTCCATTTACTACGATTGCAGTACCATCCCAAAGCACACTGGAAATCATACCAGTGGTAATGTTTTGAACAATTACTCCAGTAGAGCTAGGCAGTGTGCCATTTGAAATAGCGAATTCAGAAACAGTAACCTTGGCTGCAGTTGCACCAAGTACCAGTTCAGACGCTTTTGCACGAATGGTGTAATCCTGGTAAGCAGGCAGCGCTACAGCGGCCAGAATACCGATGATCGCGATAACGATCATCAATTCAATAAGGGTAAAACCCTGCTGTACTTTCTTCTTCAGTTGCATTGGTGGCTCCTAGGGTTGGGTGAAAAAATCAATTCAGGTAGTTGAGATTTATCGCAGTACCGATTTGGCGCAACGACCAGCAGGTTGTTTTGAAGCAAGTCTTGTGCCAATGCAAAAAACTACGCGCTTGCATTGTGATATTGTGGAGTGGGTAGCACCCCTGAAAATTCAAAGTGTTAGAAGGGGCACAAAAAGTCCTGTTTTTGCGGCTTTTTTCTCGATTTTCGGGATTTATCGTATTTTTCCGCCCTCCACTGGAAGCCGCAAATTGTCACAATGTGACAAATAATGGCAGCGACAACCGATGTAGGCGCGAGGCCAGCCTTTGCCGCCTAAGCGGCAAAGGCTGGCATCTGCCACCCCAAGACAATGATTGACCCTCCGATCTCTGCCCCATACCATCCGGGAACAATAAAAACCAAGCCTGCAGCAAAAAGTCATTAAATGACTTTTACGAGCAAGCAGGCCCTGACCGGGATAGGACGTCAGTATGGCAAGAACCAGTGCAGCAAAATGTAAGCCGCAAGCCAAACAAAAAGTTCTAGCCGCCAGTAAATCATCCACAAGCCAGACCGAACAAAAAGCCTCCTTCCGTTTTTACGACAATCGCCAGAACTATCTTTCCTTCATCAACACCTGCAACGAAAAATATGCGATTGCCAAACGTGCGGGCAAAGAGTTCCAGTACCTGCATCCAGTCCCTCCTGCACTGCGCATGTACGATGCGGGAATGGGCGATGCCACAGTGCTATCCGATTGCATGCGCGACTTGCACCAGCGTTTCCCCACAGTTCCGCTCGTGGTGGTGGCGAAGGAAATCAGCATGGAAGATGTGCGCATCGGCCTCGACAAGATGGTCGACCGTTTTTGCGAGCACCCGGCAATGGTGCTGGTGCTGACCAACCTCAACTATGCCGATTGCCGCCTGATGCCTTCTGACACCGCCTCGGCTGCTGCGATGAACTGGCAGGAAATCCGGCTGGAGGGCAACACGTCCTACGGCTACAAGCAGCAGCTTGAAAGCCTGCATCCGATGCTCGCTAAAGGTTGGGAAACCCAAACCAGCAAGGTGAGCGGCAATCCGCTGTTCAAACGCCCATCAGTAGTTGTGATCTACCGGCAGGATCACCAGATACTGCTCGACGGCGTGATTCCCCGCGCCGGCGTGCAAAACTGGCATTACGATTTTGTGCTCGCCTCGCAGCCCTGGCGTGCGCGCACGTCGGCTAAATTCAAGGCAGAAAAAATTGTTGCGCCGCTCGCGCGTTCACTTGCGCCGGGGGGCCGCATGTTAATCATCCAATCTTGTGGCAAGGACCCCGCGCAGGAAGTGATCCAGGAGTTCTGGCCCGACGAGCAACCTTTCCCGGTCGACCGCCACGACATCCTGCGTGAACTCAAACTGCTGCTCGGTCGTGAAGCGCGCCATTTCAATATCAAGGACGCTTCCGACAGCCAGGCCATTTTCAGTTACCGCATGCATGCCCTGCCCTCGGAACTCGGCGGCGCCAGCATAGGGACATCCACTCTGTTCGCGGCGTGGAATGCGGCTATCTATGTCAACCAGATCGAGGATGCGCGGCTGGAGCAGGTAATCAATGACGGCACCTACCTCAAGGCCACGGCCAAGATCCTCCAGAAATACGGCGGGCTACATTTTAACGACGAGACGTTTGTGATTTCGCGGAACAGGAATTAGCGCAACTGGGGACACCTCCTGCACAGTTGTTATAAGTCTTTGAGCATCAACTAATCTCTTGTAATATCTTGTATTACAAATGGCTACATCTCCGGGAGACTCTATGACGATCACCAGCATCCGGCTGAATTCAGAAATTGAAGCTCCGCTCGATAAGCTGGCAAAAAAGCTTTCCAGAAGCAAAAACTACCTGATAAATCAGGCCATTAAAGAGTTTGTTTGGCGCCAGGCAATGGAAGAGGCGCGCTGGGTCGATACCCAACAGGCCCTGAGTTCGGTGAAGAGCGGGAATACCCTCCATGCAGAGGCGGTGAAATCCTGGCTGGAAAGCTGGGGCAGGGTTGATGAGAAGGCCCCACCCAGCGCATGAATTTTCGCTACACACCTGAGTCCATAAACGATTTGAATCAGCTGCGTGAGTTTATTGCAGAAAAGAACCTATTAGCCGCACAACGAATTGCCAACGAGCTCCTCACCGGGGTCGAAAAGCTAAAAATATTTCCCCGCATGGGAATCGTTGTGTCCAGTGCTCCCGATCCGGAAGTCATTCGTGATTTATTTGTAGACCAAAATACCGTGCGCTATTTGCTGTCGGAATCAGCCATATGCATTCTTCGAATCTGGCACAACAAGGAAAATGAACGGGATTTATAACAAGGCGCAAACAGAATCCATGGCCTGCTCCCGGCTTTACCCAGCTTTAATGTTCCAGCCAGAATCGTTACCATGCCCGCCCTTCACGTACACCGTAAATTGAGAACCCAATGACGCCGCGCGACATTCTTGTCACCAATGCCCTGCCCTATGCCAACGGTCCCATCCATCTCGGCCATCTGCTGGGGTATATCCAGGCGGATATCTGGGTGCGGTTTCTGCGCATGCAGGGGCACACGGTGCACTATGTGTGTGCGGATGACGCCCATGGCACCGGCATCATGCTGAGTGCCGAGAAAGCCGGCATCACGCCCGAGCAATTGATTGAAGGCGTGCGGGTTGAGCACCATCGCGACTTCAAGGACTTCCTCGTCGACTTCGATATCTATTATTCGACTCATTCCGAAGAAAACCGTGAGCTGTCGGCGTACGTCTATCAGCGCCTGCAGCAGGCTGATGCAATCGCAACTCGCAGCATCACTCAGCTGTTCGATCCCGAGCGCGAATTGTTTTTGTCGGACCGATTCATCAAGGGCCAGTGCCCCAAGTGCAAGGCCGAGAACCAGTATGGCGACAATTGCGAAGTGTGCGCCTCAACCTACGCAGCTACAGACCTGATCAATCCACGCTCGACCATTTCGGGTGCAACGCCGGTACCAAAAGACTCGGTGCATTACTTTTTCAAACTGCCGCAATTCACCGCGATGCTCAAGGACTGGACCCGCAGCGGCACACTCGCACCATCGGTAGCAAACAAACTTGCCGAATGGCTTGACGGTGGTTTGCAGGAATGGGACATCAGCCGCGATGCGCCGTATTTCGGTTTTGAAATTCCGGATGCGCCGGGCAAGTATTTTTACGTGTGGCTCGATGCGCCAATCGGCTACATGGCCAGCTTCAAGAAACTGTGCAGCGAGAAAGGCCTGGATTTTGGCGCCTACTGGAACGAGGGTACTACTACCGAACTCTGGCATTTTATTGGCAAGGACATCATCAACTTCCACGCCTTGTTCTGGCCCGCGATGCTGACCACTGCCGGCTTCCGTAAACCAACTTCTATTTCTGTAAATGGCTTCCTGACAGTGAACGGACAGAAGATGTCGAAGTCGCGCGGCACCTTCATCATGGCTGCAACCTATAAGGAACATCTGAATCCCGAATACCTGCGTTATTACTTTGCGTCGAAGCTTGGCAGCAATCCGGATGACCTCGACTTGAACCTCGAGGATTTTACGCTGCGCGTGAATGCCGACCTCGTGGGCAAGCTTGTGAACATCGCCAGCCGCTGCGCGGGTTTTATCAACCGCAGCTTTGCCAACAAGCTTTCACCCCTTGTGGCTGAGGCTGACCTGATTAGCAATTTTCAACAGCATGCCAATGAGATCGCCGAGCACTACAACAATCGCGAATACGGCAAGGCAATGCGCCTGATCATGAAGCTGGCCGATGATGCCAATGCCTGGATTGCCGAGAAGCAGCCCTGGGTACTGGCCAAGGCGCAGCCGCAATCAGAAGCCGTCCAAAACATCTGCAGCACAGGACTTAATTTGTTTCGTTTGCTGGTGATTTACCTCAAGCCGGTACTGCCTGCACTTGCCGCGCAGGTCGAAACTTTCCTGCAGGTAGCGCCGCTGCGCTGGCAGGACAGCACGACGGTATTACGCGACCACACGATTGGTGTATTTACCCCACTCATGACACGTGTTGATCCCGACAAGATTGCCGCGATTATGGAAGCAAGCAAATCCAGCCTTGGCGCCAGCGAAGAAGTCGCGGTCATCGATTCACCACTCGTACGTGAACCAATCGCAGCCGAAATTGAATTTCCGGATTTCGCCAAAGTGGATATGCGCGTGGTGAAAATCCAGCATGCCGAACACGTGGCAGGTGCCGATAAATTACTGAAACTCACGCTTGATCTTGGCCTCGGTACCGATGGCAAACCAGTATTGCGCACGGTGTTTTCCGGCATCAAGTCAGCCTATGAACCCGAGCAACTGATCGGCCAGCTCGCCGTCATGGTCGCCAACCTCAAGGCGCGCAAGATGAAGTTTGGCATGTCGGAAGGTATGATCCTCGCAGCTGGTGATGGCAAGGAAATCTTTTTGATGGCTCCGCATGCCGGGGCGCATCCGGGGACGCGGGTTACCTGAAGAAGGAAGTGGACACACCCGTATAAGTCTGCACTTTGATTTCGCGCTGCTCTCGTGACCTCAACGCAAGTGCAATCCTGAAATCACCCGCATGTTGCATGCAGTGAAAAAACCACTGCTGATGCTCGCCAGTATCGGCACCAGCAAACGCGATTGCTGGCAACTCTTGCGCAAAACTGAAGCTAAAACTGTCGAGCGGAATCCTGAGTCCAAGCCCCCTGGCCTTTACGTAAGCTTCCTTGAGTGTCCATAAGCGGAAGAAACGTTCACGCTGCTCTGCGCCGGATAATTCGAGCAGTTGCTGGTTTTCACTCGCAGAAAAATAGCGTGCAGCTAGCTCCAGCATCTCGACACGGCGGTTAACGGCTTCGACATCAACGCCTATTTGATGCGCACTTGTAACAGCAAGTGCCACGAGCCCTTTGGTATGGCTCAGATTGAAATTGATGTTGGACGCGCCTGCGAGTGCAGGCTTGCCGTGCGCATTGGTGATAAAAGCGAGACTGGCTGGATCAGCCACGTCCAGATACTGGGCAAGCACTGTTCTGACCAAGGCTCGTGTGAGCAGAAAACGCTGGCGGTCGTGGGCATAGATAAAACGTTGCCAGCGCGCCTGCTCCTCAGGATTGAGCATTGCGGCATAACGCGCAGCGAGCGTGGGGTCCAGCGTGCCAAGGTCGCTTGCCAGCCAAAGGTGAATGTTGCCGGGTGTTAGTTCAGTCATTCCGGGAGTCTAGGAGAAAGACGTGCCTGCGTCATGGAATTTTAGTTTAATAGCCGCCTTCATCTACAAAACTTCCGGAGTTCACCATGCGCATACTGCACACCATGATCAGGGTTACCGATCTCGACAAGGCCATCGATTTTTACACTAATATTTTCGGCATGAAATTGCTGCGCAAAAACGACTTTCCCGAAGGCAAGTTCACGCTCGCCTTTGTGGGTTATGGCGACGAAAAGACCAATGCCGTGATTGAATTGACCCACAACTGGGACACCCACAGTTACGAACTCGGCAATGCCTTTGGCCACATCGCCATCGCGGTGGCCGATGCATACAAGGCCTGTGCCGACATCAGCGCCAAGGGTGGTAATGTGGTGCGCCCTGCCGGCCCAATGAAACATGGCGGCTCGGTGATTGCGTTTGTGAAGGACCCAGACGGCTATATGATTGAGCTGATTCAGACGAGCTAGAAAAATGCGCAAGCCGCGACAGACTAGAAGACTAGAATGAATGTCCCCCCAACGCGCTGAATCAAGGCATCGATATCCATGACCAACATCCTGCAAGTTTTACTTGGCCTCGCGCTGGTCAATTACGTGATGTTTGATGCAGTGTTTTCAGAGCAGCCAAAAGGAACCCGGGGACAGCCGACACATTCCAAAGTGGTTGGTAAAACCTGGCTGTCAGCAGGAAGCCTGGTCTGGCCCCTAACCGCCCTGAACAAGAGTCTGTCCCTTGCAGCCGCCACAACAACAGCATTTTTGCTGACGCTCGTCTTCAGCAACTTGCTTGAGCAGTTCGTGTTATTGCGCGTTACAAGCAGACTGTTATCGACCTTGTCCTTTATCGTGACACTCACTGCGGCCCTGCAAGTCATTGCATTGGTGCTGGCCAGGCGCCATCTGCTGTCCGCGTTTGTACCAGCCATTTTGCTGCCGCTGATCTTCGCCAACTGCGTGGTAATGGGTGTGACGATGCCGAATAACATTGAGCTCGGCACCGTATTGGTTGCAGGCCTCGCACGTTGCAGCGGTTTTGCCGTGGTGCTGGTGTTGTTTACGCTGTTGCGGGAACGCCTCGCAGGTGCGGATATTCCCGCTGCGTTTCAGGGCACAGCAACGACACTGCTGGTAGCAGCGTTAGTCTCCATGACGTTCATGGGCTTCGCCGGACTCTGATGAATTTCAACGTCGTGGCAGTTCTGCTCTCTCTAATCAGCCTCGCGTCATTGGCCGTCATACTGCGCGCCCTGCACCATGCTGCACACAACTACATACGCCAGACACGCATGCCGGGCATTGCCGAGATCGATGCACTGTTGCCACAAACCCAATGCGGCCAGTGTGGGCACCCAGGATGCCGGCCTTATGCCGAAGCGATTGCCCATGGCAGTGCAATCAACAAATGTCCGCCCGGCGGTGCGCCTACTATTGCGGCACTCGCACAGCTGCTGCACATACAGCCTTTGCCGCTGGATCCACTTCATGGCAAGGAAGCCAGTCGCAAGGTGGCAGTAATCCGCGAAGCTGAATGTATCGGCTGCACCAAATGCATAACGGCCTGCCCCGTCGATGCAATTCTCGGCAGCGCCAAACACATGCATACAGTGATCGCGCGTGAATGCACGGGATGCGATTTATGCGTCGAACCTTGCCCGGTGGATTGCATCGACATGATCGCAGCTAAAACTCCCACGCAAAGCTGGCATTGGCAACTTCCTGAACGTGACATGGAAGAACGGCAACTGCAGAACCACCCCAGGCAGCAGGAAGCATTGCCATGACAGTCACAGAACAGCGCAGAGTCTGGCCATTGCCGGGTGGCATTTATCTGGAGCCACACAAGGCGCAATCACTGGACTCTGCAATTGGTAAACCTCCGCTGCCGCAGCAGCTTGTGCTTTGTGTTACGCAACCGGATTCAGCAAATGCCATCCTCGACGTACAAGCAGGTGATTATGTACTCAAGGGTCAGTTACTGGCGCACGGCATGGATGACACTGGCATCAACATTCACGCCTCCACTTCCGGCACAGTGCTGGCCATAAGGCCACATGTATTACCGAATACTTCCGGCTTCGAAGAACTCTGCGTAATCCTGCAACCGGATGGCGAGGAACGCTGGACCCGAATGCCGCCAATACCGGACTTCACGCAATGTTCCCGCGAAATTATCTATGCCCGCATCCAGCAAGCCGGCATCCGCGGCCTCGGTGGTGCAGCGTTTCCGAGCCATGCCAAATTAGCACCCGGCTCGCGCATCCACACACTCGTGCTCAATGCGTGCGAGTGCGAACCTTTCATCAGCTGCGATGAAGCCTTGCTAAAACAATATGCTGCTGATGTTGTCACGGGCGTCCAGATTCTGTTACAGGCGAGCCATGCCGTGCGCTGCCTGATTGGCATTGAAGATAACAAGCCCGCAGCAATCAACACGCTGCGGGCAGTGCTTACTGATCCGCGCATTGAACTGGTGGTGATACCTGCGCAGTATCCCTCCGGTGCCGAGCGCCAGTTGATCTACACCTTGACCGGCATAACAATCGCAACGGAAACCTTGCCTGTTGAAAAAGGCTTTCTTTGCCATAACCCGGCAACTGCGCTTGCCGTTATGCGTGCGGTTGTGTTTGGCGAAGCCATGGTCAGCCGTGTCACTACTGTTACTGGCGCAGCACTTGCAACATCTGGCAACTTTGAAGTATTGCTTGGCACACCAATCAACGAGTTATTACTACTGTGCGGCATCGACACAACACAACTCAGTCGACTGATCAGTGGCGGCCCGCTGATGGGTACACAGATCGCCAACCTCGAAGCTCCGGTAATGGCTACTACCAATTGCGTACTCGCGACCACAGCAGCAGAACTCCCTGCGGCACTGCCCGAACAAGCCTGCATCCGCTGTGGCTTTTGTGTGGCTGCATGTCCCGTCTTGCTGCAACCACAAGTGTTGTACTGGCACACACGCCAGCAGGCGCTCGCAGCAGCAACCGCGCATCATCTGCATGACTGTATCGAATGCGGCGCCTGTGCCTATGTTTGTCCAAGCCACATTCCACTGGTGCAATATTTTCGCGCAGCCAAGGCAGCGATACATATCGAGCAAGCCCACGTGGCTGTCGCGAATACCTCACGCGAGCGTTTTGAATTTCATCAAGCGCGCGGCCATGAAGAAAAACTCCGGCAGGAGCAGCGCCGTGCCGAACGCGCTGCACTGAGTCAACAGACGCATGAACAAGTGCCAGATGCCAACGGCGCACAGGCCACAATAGCGGCAGCACTGGCACGTGTTAAAGCCAAAAAGATCGAGCAGTCAGTCACTGCTAATACCAACAAGCAGAACAACGGAGACACTGGCCCATGAGCTCAGGGATGCTGAACAGTTCGCCCCATGGCCACCAACGCGTGGTGGTAAGCCAGTTGATGCAGCAGGTGTTGCTTGCGTGTGTGCCGGGCCTGACGGCACTCGTATTCTTCTTCGGCTGGGGCACGCTGATCAATCTTTTGTGGCTGATCCCGTTGGCGCTGCTGCTCGAAGCCGCAGCATTACGCATGCGTAGACGTCCAGTGCGCATACACCTGCAGGATTACAGCGCAGTCATTACAGCAACGCTGCTTGCACTTGCGTTGCCGCCAACTTTGCCCTGGTGGCTGAGCCTGCTTGGCATCGCAGTGGCGATCATTGTTGCCAAGCACTTGTCTGGCGGACTCGGCAATAATCCCTTCAATCCAGCGATGACCGGTTATGCCGTACTGCTGGTTGCCTTTCCTGATTACATGACGCGCTGGCTGCTGCCTGCAGAAATAAACCACAACTTGCCTTCCCTGATCGACTCGCTGCAATTTTTTGCTGGTCGCGAACCCGACGCCGGCATTGATGCTTTCACGGGGGCAACCCTGCTCGACAGTTTCCGCCAGCAGCAAGGCGCGCAACTGTTCAGCGAATTCTGGGATACGAGTCTCTTAGCAGGCCAATGGTCTGGCGAAGGTTGGGAGTGGGTGAATGCGGGCTTTCTGATGGGAGGCCTGTTTCTGCTCTACAAGCGCATCATCAGCTGGCATATTCCGGTGAGTGTGCTGGCAACTCTCGCACTGCTTGCCCTGATTTTTCACGATGGCGGCAGTTCGCAAAGCCAGGGCTCGCCGCTGCTGCACCTGTTTGCAGGAGGTACCATGCTCGGGGCATTTTTTATTGCCACTGACCCCGTCACGGCGGCCACAGCGAAACGCGGCCAACTGGTGTATGGCACATTGATCGGCACCATCATATTTGCACTCCGCACGTGGAGCAGTTATCCCGATGGTGTTGCATTTGCAGTGTTATGTGGCAATTTTGCGGCGCCGCTGATTGATGCCTTTACAAAGCCCCGCCCCTTTGGCCACACTTCATGAACAAGTCCAGCGTGCTGTCATCACCCGTCCTGTGGCTCTGGCTGTTGGCTGTGGCAACAGTCGTCGTGCTGGCACTGTTGCAAGGCATAGAGACTCGTCTCATCGCCCCCCAACAACAGCAAGCAGATATAGCGCTGCTGGAAGCAATCCTGGCTAATGTGCCACATGACAATGCATTGCCAAACGATGCCTTCGGGCTGACGCCTGGCGCTGCCACCTTTGTGCAAGTTGACCTGCTGGGCCTCACCATCGCACGTACCGGTTATATCGCACGCCAACAAGGCAACATCAGCGGCTTTGTCCTGCCAGCCGCAACACTCGAAGGTTACAACGGCAGTATCCAGCTGTTGGTGGGCGTCAGCGTGGAAGGTGAAATCACCGGCGTACGCATCCTGGCACACAACGAAACACCGCGTCTCGGCGACAAGATCGAACTGCGGTTTTCCGACTGGGTGCTCAACTTCAACAACCGTTCGCTGGGCAACACCGATCCCCTGCTGTGGCGCGTGAAGCAAGACGGCGGTGAATTCGATCAGTTTACCGGCGCCACGATCACGCCGCGCGCCGTGGTGGGTGCGGTCAGAAAGGCACTGGAGTTTTTTGCTGTTAACAAGGAGGCCTTGCTGAATGTGAACTCCAGCCGCTTGCCGCCGCTCGAAGCCGGAAACCATCTGATTACGAACGCCGGCATTACGGCGTGGCTGGTGGCGATAATGCAACCGCTGCCGTGGTTTTTGCTGGGCCTGCTCCTGGCCTTGAAAAACTGGCTCGCACCACGACAGCATCCACCTCCGCCCTCACTACCCACCGGCGTTGAGCCCGGCAGCAAACGCGTCAGAGTCACGGGCAAGTCATGAACAAGACCAAACGCACGGAAATTTTCCGTCGCCTGCGCGAGCAGAATCCAAACCCGAAAACCGAGCTCGTGTACGCCACGCCGTTCGAATTGCTGATCTCCGTGATACTGTCCGCACAGGCCACTGATATCAGCGTCAACAAAGCCACCGCGAAGTTGTTTCCGGTTGCCAATACACCCGAAGCGATTCTGGCGCTGGGCTCGGCAACACTGAAAAGCTACCTCAGTACCATCGGCCTGTATAACGCCAAGACCGCCAACGTCCTGAAGACCTGCAAGCTGCTCATTGAAAAGCACAACTCAAAAGTACCTGAGGACCGCGACGCACTTGAAGCACTACCCGGTGTCGGCCGCAAAACCGCAAGTGTTGTACTCAACACAGCCTTTGGCCATCGTGCCATTGCGGTCGATACCCATATCTTCCGCATCGCCAACCGTACCGGACTCGCACCAGGCAAGAACGTACTGGAAGTTGAAAAAGGATTGCTCAAATTTATACCTGAGGAGTTTCTGCAGGACGCCCACCACTGGCTCATCCTGCATGGCCGCTACACGTGTGTTGCCCGCAAACCACGCTGCGGCAGCTGTATTATTGCGGACCTGTGTGAATACAAACACAAGGAGCTCGGCATCTGATGCGCGAACTTGCCTACGACACCGTGCCATACACCAGCACATCCTTTGCCCAAACCAGTCCAGAGGCGCTGGCAGCTATTGCGCGCGGCTGCAGTCTTCAAACTCCTGACATCCTTCCCGACTTTGGTAAATTCGACTACACCATTGCGCATGGCCTGCAGTATCTCGCCGACGCCGAACTGTATACGGTGGCAACCCGCAAGCTACCAGCAGACAACGCGCTTGAAGAGCGTATGCTTTTCAGCTCGTTTCGTAATCACACAGGCTTGTTCAAGCAGGGGGACTAGTCTGCCAGACTTAATTTTTTCTTGATACGACTTCTTTTCTGGCTGCCTCAAAGGCGAAGGTACACACCACAAGAAGATCATTAATTGACGGTTTATTTACAGCGATTTCCAGCGCATTCTGATGAGAGGATGCAATCGTAATACTTTCCTTGCCCACTCCATTTTCAATTAAGCCGTCACTCAGCAATTCAGCGGCTTCGCACGGCGGCCTTCCTCTTGGATCATCATGATCGGAGCAGATGTAGTGAGTAAAAAAAACCTGCAACTGATTTGCCCATATCTTTTATGTATTGATTTGGCCGATTGCCCATTGCACAAAACATTAAATAATTTTTGCCTGAAAAATTCATACATTGTATAAAACGTGATAGTTCCGCTAACGCTTGCGTTCCATCCGCCCACGTAATAACAACTTTAAATGGAAGATGTTCATAGACGTTCATTCTTCCGGGGTTGGTTTCTTCGGTAGATTGAAAAATACGCAGGGCATTTCGAATAACATTGAATTCGACTCCCATACCATAGGCTAATGCGGTAGCAAACATGGCATTAAATAAAGCTGGCCGGAAAAGCCCGCTATAACTAGCAGGAATTTCAGTTGCCGGGATAACACCAATTAATGCATTGCCTTTATACAGATTAATTACTGGATTTTTTCCGTTATTAATAAACGCTACAAATCCTTTGGCTTTCATATGATCTGTAATTACAGGATTATCAGAAAGCATACTCACTAAACAAGTATTCGAGGCGAAAATTTGGTCGCGCATTGCCAAACACAAGGGATCATCGGCATTAATAACGGCCATTTTTCGCGCAGACTTTACCACCGCGCTCTTTACATTAGCCATCTCCTCTCGGGTATGAATACCTCCCAAACCCAAATGATTGTCGTATATATTTAATACGGCCCCAACGTCACAACCATTAAACGCAATACCTTGTCTTAACAGGCCCCCTCTGGCTAGCTCAAAGACACCCACTTGAACTCGTTTGTCGATAAGTAATCTGCTGGCAAATTGGCAATTTGATGAATCCCCGACTCTGATGCCTTCTTTACCGATATAAATCCCCTGCGTAGTTGACAGCCCTACCACCTTGCCATTTTCAGCCAATATGGCTGCGAGCATGCAGCAGGTTGTTGTTTTCCCTACACTGCCAGTAATAAAAGCACTTGGAATATTCACTGCTATTTTAAGGTTGAACCCATATTTACGCGCAAATGTAACCAGCCTCCATTTGAATTTTAAAATTATTAGTCTGATATATTTCATTGCGCATCTTTCATGGACATTTTCCGTATCTAAGCATGATTTGCCGATGACCGCATCACGCTGACCTAACTATCGGCAGCGATGCTACAGCGAGAGCCGGCCAAATATGCATGGCCCAGCTTGCGACAGTGCAGGCAGAGCGTTGCGATCCGGCGTTCGATATATGGGAGCGGGTTTCAGCAAAAGGCAGCAGCTATATGCGGTGACAAGAATCAATTTACGTGTTTTGCCAACAGAGACACGGTCAGCATTCCAGGTTCATGTATAAATCTGCACTCGCATATAGCTGTATGCAGATTACTGTTGTCGAATACTGTGGTCAGTGATTCAGCACAACAATACGAGGCAATAATTGTGGGCGCCCTGCCAGGGTTTTGCCGGCATTGTTGCCGCACAGGCAGTCCGGGCTCTGGTCTCCTGGTCATGCACAGGTAGAAGCAGTGGAAAGTTTGCGAACCATCATAAAAAAACTCATCCCGCGCCGCGTGCTGGCATGGCTGGCACACCTGCGTCATGAACACGTGCATCATGTTGTCAGCAATACCCACGATGCGGCCGCTTTTTGCGTGGTTGGCAATTCTGATCAGCAGACGCATTTGGCGCGCATTTATCTGGGCGCTGTCTCAGGGTACCGGGTACGGCGGGGCGTGCACTGGCAGAACTGGTCAGCGCTGGCACTGGAACAGGCCCGCTGCCACGGGCTGGTGGCGGCATCGGATGTCACCATTCCTGCCACGCTGGAGCCTGTCCTGCTCAGGTTGCCAAAATTTGTTGCGCTGAGCATAAAACTGCCGGAATCAGTGAGTGAACTCCGCCAAAACCTGTCCCTTGGCGCACGCAGCGATATCCGCCGGATAAACCGTGGCGGCTTTCAATGCGAAGTGCATAACAATGCCGATTGGGCCAGCGAGTTCTATACGCGTTATCACGAAAAGGCTATTACCAGCCGCCATGGAATGGAAGGTTATGTGTTGCAGGCAAAAAAAATAGCCAATCTGGTAGCCAACGAAGGCTGGGAATTCATTTGTGTTACGCGCGAGGGTAAGCGTCTTGCTGCAACACTTTGTGATCCCCTGGCCGAGGGCTACAGATTGGGCCGGCTGGGCTGGCTCGATGGTAATCCGGAGCTGGTGAAAGAAGGAGTACTCACCGCCACATACTGGTTCTCCCTGCTGCGCGCCTGTGAGCTGGGCAAGTCCTATGCAAATTTTGGCGCCACGCCTCCCTATATCGAGGACGGTTTGTTCCAGTACAAAACCAAATGGGGTGCAGAATTGAATCGCAAGGATACGGTTTTTGGCATGCAGGATGTACTGCTGGATCCGACCCACCCGCAAGTGCGCGCCATGCTCGCAAAACGCTCGATCATTGGTCTCGACAAGGACGACCGCTTCGTCGTGTACAGCGGCAGGGATCCACGCGAAGTAAATATCCCGAGGTCGATTCAGCAGAATATTGCGCGCTGGTACCGGCCAGATCCAGAGGGCAAACCTTTCGCGTTCACTGCAGTGCCCGAGTGGCCACTGCAAAATCAGTTCTCCGGCAACTAGTAAACACCATGAACAGATTGCTCTCCATAATAAAAAAACTTGTTCCGCAGCGGCTGCGGGGCTGGCTGGCACGTATGCGCCACGAGCACGTGCATTATGTTGTCAGTAATACGCAGGATGATGTGGCATTTTGCCTGCTCGGCAATCCCGATCGGCTGGCGCATTTTGCGCGTATTTATCTCAGATCTGCGTCGGAGTACCGCGTACGCCGCGGCTTGCACCGCAAGAACTGGTCAGCGCTGGCACTGGATCAGGCCCGCCGCCACGGGATGGTGGTGGCAACAGATCTCGAGCTGCCAGCAGAACTGGAGCCACTCCGATTGAGAGTGCCTCACCTGGTAGCGATGAATCTTGATCTTCGGGAGTCCGAAGCGGCCTTCCTCAAAAAATTGTCGCATTCGGCGCGCAGTGATGTCGTGAAAGTAACACGCGAAGGTTATCAGGCTGAAGTGGAAACCAATCCTGAATGGGCCTTCGAGTTCTTTGCGCGTTATCACGAAAAGGCCCTTAAGCAGCGTTATGGAGCAGAGGCTTATGTGATGCCGGCACAGACCATGGCGAATCTGCTGGCGCGGAAAGCGTGTGAGTTTGTGTGTATTACGCTTGATGGCCAGCGTCTTGCTGCAGTGATGTGTGATGTCCGGGGTGCCAACTACCGAATGGGCAGGCTCGGCTGGCTCGACGGCAATCCGGATCTGGTGAAAAAGGGAGTACTGGCAGCAGTGTACTGGTTTGCGATGCGCCGTGCGCGCGAGCTTGGCAAAACCACAATTATGTTTGGCGGTACGCCTGGCTATTTCGAGGATGGTGTATTCGCATACAAGATGAAATGGGGCGCGGTACTGAGTCGCGAGGATACCACCTTTGGCATCAAGGACATGGTGCTGGACCCAACCCATCCGCAGGCGCGTGCGATGCTGGCGAGGAATTCATTCATCGGCGTGGATGCGGATGAACGCTTCGTGGTTTACAGCTGCAAGGAACCGCGCGACGTGCGGATAACGCCGGAGATGCAAAATTGTATTGCCCGCTGGTACCAGCCCGATCCTGCTGGCAAACCCTTCGTCTTCAGTGCGAAACCCGAGTGGCCGCAGTAACCCTTGCGCGCCAGCATAGCAGCAATAATCCATGGGCTGTTGCACACACTGGCGATGCAGGAAGGTATCCCGCCCTCCCTTGCAAAAATTGCCGCCATGCTGCCCTGCAGATCAGCAGTCAGCCCGCGGCACACATTATCATCATGAATCTTTTTTCGGCCCATCCAGGCTCGGCAGCGTGCTGCCATTCCCCACCTGCAACAAACCGGTACGCGTGTAGATCGCAAGTTTGTCGCGGGTGTCGATGATGTCCATGTTGCGCATCGTGAGCTGGCCGATGCGGTCCTGCGGGGAAAATGTCGATTGGCCTTTTTCCATGGTGAGCCGCTCGGGGTGATACGTGAGATTGACGCTTTCAGTATTGAGAATTGAATAATCATTACCGCGGCGTAGTTCGAGCGTGACCTCTCCCGTAACCGCCATCGCCACCCAGCGCTGCGCAGTTTCGCGCAGCATCAGTGATTGCGAATCAAACCAGCGGCCCTGGTACAGCAGGCGCCCGAGTTTGCGACCATTGTCGCGATACTGCTCGATGGTGTCTTCGTTATGAATGCCCGTCACAAGTCGCTCATACGCGATAAACAACAGCGCCATGCCCGGAGCTTCATAGATGCCACGGCTCTTCGCTTCGATAATCCTGTTTTCAATCTGGTCGCTCATACCAATGCCATGGCGGCCACCAATAAGATTTGCTTCGAGGATTAATTCAACGGGACTCGCAAAGGTCTTGCCGTTTAATGCAACAGGCTGGCCTTCTTCAAAACGGATCGTGACTACTTCGGCCTTGACGTCGACGTCGCTGCGCCAGAACGCCACACCCATGATCGGATTAACAATCTTGATACCGCTGTTGAGATATTCGAGGTCCTTCGCTTCGTGGGTCGCACCGAGCATGTTGCTGTCGGTGCTGTAGGCTTTCTCGGCCGACATCTTGTAGCCGAAACCCGCCTTGGTCATAAAGGCTGACATTTCGGTACGACCGCCAAGCTCGTCAATAAAGGCCTGGTCGAGCCAGGGCTTGTAAATCTTCAGCGATGGATTGGTCAACAGGCCATAACGATAAAAACGTTCAATGTCGTTGCCCTTGAAGGTACTGCCGTCACCCCAGATGTTGACGTCGTCTTCCTTCATTGCCGATACGAGCATGGTGCCGGTTACCGCGCGCCCCAGCGGAGTGGTATTGAAATAGGTATTGCCGCCAGTGCTGATATGAAAAGCCCCGCATTGCAGCG
The DNA here is from genome assembly GCA_903926285.1 of uncultured Gammaproteobacteria bacterium. Lineage (GTDB taxonomy): Bacteria > Pseudomonadota > Gammaproteobacteria > Pseudomonadales > Pseudohongiellaceae > CAILUG01. The sequence goes on along the minus strand of CAIYIP010000330.1, from coordinate 541 downwards.
CCGCTATGCCTTCGTTCGCCAGTTGCAACCGGCAGTCAATCAGACGGGCTTTTTCCGCACCATATTCCATTGCCTTGCGCGGAATTTCGTCGTAGTCCGCTTCATCAGGCTGGCCCAGATTGGCGGTATAGGCACACGGTAGCGCCCCTTTCAGTTTCATCCAGTGCAGCGCAGCACTGGTATCAAGACCACCAGAAAACGCGATGCCAATTTTTTCGCCCAGGGGAAGGTGTTGCAGGATAGTCGACATGATAAAGAAGCACTTGAAATTAAGAGGCGGCAAGAATAAACGGCTAGTCCGGCGGCGTCTACTTTCTTTGGTTCGAGGTCCTTGCCCGTCAGGAGCGGAACCGTGCAGACCAGACACGCCCGTAAATCCATCCATGGAGGGCTCGAATGGCGACATCCATGTCGCCAACGGTCTGGTCTGCACGGTTCCGCTCCTGACTTCAGGCATTCGCGCAAGCTTCAGGAAACTGACTTCTATGAGGTCAAGATGATCTACAAAGGCCAGCGGCGGCAGGTATAAGCAGAAGTGTCT
>CAIYIP010000329.1 GCA_903926285.1 uncultured Gammaproteobacteria bacterium | reverse complement strand
TTACGAACAACCTTTTCCCAAACCTCGGCATCCTTAAGGACTGTGTCGTGGCTCATTAAGTCAAATGCCAAACCACCGCTGTAGTCATCCAGGTTATGACAGTCCATGCAGTATTTATTTAGCATGCTCCATTGTTCATCGGCCTGAGCATCAAGTTCGGCCTGCGCAGGCACTGCAGCGACAACCGCCGCTTCAGCTTGCTGGTCATTCAGGGCGGTACCGCTATCCCCGCAGCCGCAAACCAGCAACAAAACACTTAACAGGCCAGGAACTTTAATTCTGGCCAATGTCATTCCTTGGCTCATGGTTATGTAATCTGTCATGGTGGTTAACGTATTTCTTCAGGGAATATTGAGAAATCGGTCGTTCTGCGGATCTCGCAAATGCCCCTGGATGCTTTGAAATGCCAAGGTCATAAAGCGGGTTGGATCACCCATTAAGGAATCATATTCGGCAGTAAGCTTTTGAGCCAGTATTTCCTCGAGACTTTCACTTTTGATAAACGCGGCATGCAAGCGATCAAAAATGGTCAGATACATCTGGTTTTGTGCTCTCAGCTCTTCCAGAGTCATGATGTCCCCATACGCGGGAATAATCCTGGTGTTCTCGGTTGGGACCGTCAGTAGCGATACGAAACTGTCCATCAGTCCGCCGATGAATCCCCCCGTCCACCAGTCAATCTCGGGCCAACGTCCATTGGATACCAGCCCGCCGGTAACCAGCACATCCTCATCCTCGAAATAGATCCAGATATCCCCGTCAGTGTGGGCGTTTCTCAGGTATCCGTATTGCACGTTACGGTCGGCTAACTGGATGGCGCCATCCTCGAACACGGTGGTTTTGGGCAGGGCAACTTCAGGCAGTGGTGGAAAAGTGATATCCGACCAGCGCTGCCAGACCTCGGTACTTTCCCAGAGCATGGTGTTTTCATGGGCAATAATCTCAACTCCCTGCTCTCCCAAGGGCAGATTGGAGCCGGTCTGCTCACGATGCCAGTGGGTATTGAACAGGGCTCGGTAAGGCCTGCCGGGGAAATTCTCCGCTATTGCACTTTGCAGGCTGCTGAACCAGTCGGCATGCCCCCCATCAACCATGATGAGGCCTTCGTTACTGTCCACCACCAGTACATTGCTGTCTGGGCCTTTCACGAACAGCACCTTGTCTGTCAGGCGCTCTGTCTGTAGTTTTATTTGCACAAGGGGAGCCTGAGCAAGCAAAAATCCAGGCCAGATGAAAGGGATGGAGGAACCTGTAAGTACTACTGATTTCTTCAGAAAGCTTCTGCGGCCAAGAAAGCCAAAGTTATTTCCCATACATTTTGTTTTTAGTATCGCTTATTGTTTTAGGTATGGCTTAAACTAGTCTGCCACAATCACGATGAAGTTTTTAATTTATTTAATACTACGGCAATTTTTAATAAGAGGGGAGGTTATGAAAATCAATAACAAAAGTAAACGACTATTCTCGATCACCTTATTTTCTGCACTGTTTATGCACAGTGCGGCATGGGCCCATCATTCGCTAGTAGGCGAGTTTGATACCTCGGTGAATTTTGAATTGCGCGGCGCAATCACCAAGGTTGAATGGACAAACCCACACATTTGGATCTACCTGGATGTAACCGCTGAGAGCGGCGAAGTTCAGAAATGGGAATGCGAAATGGGGTCCCCTAACCAGTTGATTCGCCAGGGTTCGAAAAAAGAAGATCTGCCTGTCGGCACCATCATCCGCGCACAGGCCAACCCTGCAAGACAGGGTGAGCACATCTGTAGCACCCGAAGGATCACATTGGATGACGGCAGCCCGGTTTTCACTCGGGCAGGTAATCAATAACAGAGGAGCAAGAAAATGAACCTGATCAAATCTGTTGTATCAGTCTGTTCCTCGATACTGCTTCTAGCCGGGCTTGTACCCCAGGTATTCGGGCAATCCGGATCTGACCTTCCTCGCACAGCGAGTGGAAAACCCGACTTTAATGGCGTATGGGAATTCCCTTATGTCCCGGATATGGCTGGCATGGGCAATGGCAGAAACCAGACAGGCCCGGGTGAAGTTCCCTTCACCGCAGCTGGCAAACTGAACTTTGACCGCTACGATGCTTCCAAAGGCGATTACACAGGATCCTGTCTGCCATTCGGGCATGTCCGTTCGATGAACTCGCCGAACCCTGTCCAGTTTTATCAGACCGATACAGACTTCGCCTATTTGTTTGAAGTAAATACCTGGCACCATTCGTTCAAGATAGGCGGCGAAAACATGATCATGGATCTGCCGTCATCCTGGTATGGTAACTCTCATGCCGAATGGGATGGCGACACACTCGTGGTTACTACGGGAAATTACAACGGCAAAACCAGGCTCGACACTATCGGACATCCGCACAGCCACAAACTGACAGTGACTGAAAAATTCACCTTGCGTGATGCCAATTCCATCGACTACGAAATCACGGTCGATGACCCCATCTACTACTCCGCACCCTGGAGCAACCAGCGCATTTTCACTCGTATGCAGGATGGCCTGGGCTTGCTGGAATACTCCTGCGAGGAGAACAACAGAGGACTGTGGGAAGGCAGACTCCAGTTACCTGATTATGAAAACTGGCACACTTACGAAGTTGAAGAGTGAGGCTTGTGTTGGCTGGGGAACCTGATCACTGTTGACGTCACGCTTGAAGACGGCGGCATCGTCCTGAACCGCACGCCGCGCTATTCGGCTACGGACGGCAACACCGATTGAGCAAATCCCGGCTGATTGCCCAATCGGCAACAGCGTTTGATTGTACCTGCGGCGTCGGCTTCATATTCACGGTGAGTGCTGACAGCGCTGCCAACGAAGTGATGGAAGTGCATGTCTCAGGCACATGGTCGTTCAAGCGGATACGCTAAAAATTACCATGCTCTGCCGATTGAGAGCCGGCGAGAACACTTAACTTCTGCTGGAGACCGATCTCATTTACAAGCTGTAATCTTCGTTATACTTTTTTCGTGGGGTAGCATCTTCGAAACACACTGAGGCATATCCTCAAGATTGAGCGTTTGCGCTTCGGCGGAAACTCACTTAAGAATCCAAAGGCGTTACGGATACGTATTTAAACATCTAACACATTGATGGTTTTCCCATGCATCGACAGCTGTTTCAATACGCGCAATTGCTTCTCTTAATGTTGAGTACCACTACTGCCATGGCCATAGAAGAACCCAAATACGCGGTACTGACTTCCAAAGATGGAGTCGAATACAGGCAATACGAGCCGTATCTGGTGGCGGAAACTGTGATTCCTGCAGCAACGGACCGGAATGATGCTGCCAGCCAGGGTTTTCGCCGTTTGTTCAAGTACATAAGTGGTGACAACTTGCCCAAAACCTCCGTCAGCATGACCGCACCTGTGCAGCAAACACCAAGTCCCAGCGGTTGGAAAATTGCCTTTATCGTGCCCGCCGAGTTCACCCAACAAACTGCCCCTGTACCCGCAAACCCTGAGGTGGCCATCCATGCTGTCCCTTCGCAGTTGATTGCAGTAATAAGGTATTCAGGCCGCTGGACCGACAAGAACATCAAGCAGCATAGGGAAGAATTGCTGCAGAAATTGACCGCAGATGGCATCAATACCAGCGGGGAAGTCATGAGCGCGGCCTATAACGCTCCCTTTACGCCACCTTTCATGCGGCGTAACGAAGTCATGGTTGTAGTTGACCGGGTGCCTGCAAACTAGCTGCACAATATAACGTTCGCCAAAAGGAAGTCTGCAAAAAAAAGCCCTGCCAATTTTCACCTTTGTTAAGGTCACAGTCAGTCTATTTGCAGCCCCCCACATGCCTACCATCCCTGTCGTTGTGTCGCTCGGAGTGGGTGTTGAATTTGGATGCCGATGAGGAAATAACGCAGCAATTTTGCTAAAGGGCACAGAAGCTGCGCTCTGCCTCTTGTGTTGATTTTTCCACTGGCCTTCTTGCAGTGTTATCTGGGCAAAGGCTGTTTTCTGGATGGGTGTGAGGGCCTCCTCACCAGCATGAATTTTGCCTATTACAACTTCATGAAGTACGCGAAGCTGGGGGAGCTTCAGCAACAACCGCAAGCTGCTCCTGCATCTGCTGTAAAACATTCGCTGGCTTGATCGACCACAAACAGCGGTGCTGATGCAGACACTGCTTGCGTGTGCAGTCGGCACTGCAGGGTTCGGTGCCTTTCAACACGACAGACTGCGGCGACAAGGGTCCCCACAGACGAACATCGGTGGGCCCGAAAATCACCGCTCCCTTCACATGCAGTGCCGAGGCTAAATGAAACGGCCCGCTGTCGTTGCCGATCACAAAGGTGGCGTAGCGAAAGAAGTGCACTAATTCTGCCAGGGCAAATTGATTGCAGGCATTCACAACTCCCTGTGCGCATGCAGGTGATAGCTGCGCCACTATCGCGTTGATGTTGTCAGCATCTGCACCCGAGCCAATCAACACTACTTGCTTACCGGTTTGCACGATACGTTCGATCAGCTCTACGAAATGGGACA
>CAIYIP010000328.1 GCA_903926285.1 uncultured Gammaproteobacteria bacterium | reverse complement strand
CGGCATCAAGCGCACGTGTGCCTTCGGTTGGAGAAGTGGCTACGACCCCGGCAAGGTGAGCACCGGTATGTACCAGAAGTATCTGTGCTTCGGTTCCAAGTGGTGCCTGCAGATAAACCAGTTGTTGCTCTATAGCGCTCTTGTGCAAAGCCGCCATGATGGCTTGCAATCGTCCTGCATTTTCCGGATGCATTGCGCCAGGGTTGTGTTTGTCGCAATCGCTGTGATGATAAAGGTGGATCATTGTTCAAGTCCTGGCTGGGCTCAACGGGGGTAATTAAAGCTGGAGCGGAAGTGATGTCGGTCACAAAGCCGGATGCTTGCGCTGAATATCCTGCATGAGCTCCGGCTGTTCGCGGCGCAGATGCAGATCTGCGAGTTGCTTATCCGACTCGGTGTTGGTCCAGAATTTTTCGCAAGGCTGCAAGATAAAGGTCGGGCTCAATTGCCTGTACCCGTGTGCGCAAGGATTCCACTGTGTCTGTCGGCAACACTTCCACCTGTTGCTGCAAGATGCAGGGGCCTTCATCAATGCCAGCGGTTACATAATGCACACTGGCGCCAGTTACGGTTTCGCCTGCAGCAAGCACCGCCTCATGTACACGATCACCATACATACCCTTGCCGCCATGTTTCGGTAACAGCGCAGGATGAATGTTCAGTATTCTGGAGGGGAATGCCGCAAGTGTGTTGGGTCCGATGGCTTTCATATAGCCCGAACATAAGACGATATCAGTGCCGGCTTCCTGCAAGACCGTACTGATTGCTTCATCCGCATTTTCTTCGCCACGATGAGTTTTGCTGCTGATATGTCGTACATTTACCTCGTTGTCGAGGCACCAGTGCAGAATGGCAGCATCACGGTTGTTGGTGATCAGTATGCCGACATTTGCCGCGAGTTTGCCATTGCGTATGGCCGTGATGATGGCTTTTGCGGAAGAACCGCCGTGTGACGCCAGAAAACTGATGATCATGATTTAAGGGCACCTCTGGAAATTAGGATTTTTGCTTGCGAGCCAGGCGGTTCAGCGCGCAGAACCGCAGTCTACACGCCAGTAAATAAGGATTCGAGCACGGAACCAACGACGCTCCCGAGAAAAAATCCTAATTTCCAGAGGTGCCCTTAAAGCCCGCCAGCCTGGTGGAGAGACCAACACCGGCCAGGATTAACGCCGCCCCTATCATCATTTTGAGTGTGATGTTCTCAGGCAGAAAAAGTGTGCCCCACAACATGCCAAATACCGGAACCAGATAGGTGACGACCACCGTACGAACCACGCCGATTTTTTCCAGCAATTGAAAGTACAGGATGAAAGCTACAGCGGTACAGAAAACCCCGAGAATTACGCCATAAAGCCAGGCCTCAATCGGAATGCTGGTGGTTGGCCACAGAAAAATGGAAAGCGGCACCATGAACAGCGCCGAGAACAACTGGCAGCCTGCGGTAATGACGATGGGCGACACGGCTTGCGTAAAGCGTCGGGAATAATTGCCTGTTAAACCATACAGAAAAGTTCCGGTTACGCCGGCAAGGATCGGCAAAAGCACAAAATCAGACGAAATGCTTTGCGTGTCAAACACCATTACCAACACACCGAAAAAGCCGAGGCTAATGCCGGCGACGACAGGCACGGTCAAGGATTCCTTGAGCCATAACCAGGCGACGAGGGCGCTGAACAGCGGAGTCAGCGCGTTCAGAATCGACGCAAAACCAGCAGAGGTATATTGCGTGCTGATACTCAGCATGGAGGCGGGAATCGCAGTGCTGATCAGCCCAATCACCAGTATATGTGGCCAATGCTTGCGCAATTCAGGCCACTTGCCGCGCAGTAACAGGATTGGCATGAGAGTCACTGTAGCCACCAGCGAGCGCACTGCAGTCAGCGGCACCACGCCAAAATGCGGCACTGCCAGTTTAATAAACAGAAACGATGCGCCCCAAAGGGAGGCAAGCAAAAGCAGTTGAAGCAGTTGGGCAATTTTCAAATGAGTTTCTTCTTGTTGTTGGTCAGCAGCGGACGTTGGGCCCTGGGCATGCCGTTAATGACGAGCATATAGGAATTGTCGATCATCCGTTCAATTTCACCGCTTGGCACGCTGCCATCCAGCTGCACAGTATTCCAGTGTTTTTTGTTCATGTGATAACCGGCAGTAATGGCAGGAAAAATATCGCGCAGCGCGAGTGCTTCATCAGGATCACATTTCAGATTGATTCTTGCTTTCCCTTTGGACTCCATCAGCAGGCCGAACATCTTATTCCTGATCTTGAACACAGCAGCCTCTGGGCCGAAGGGATAGTCTTCCTCCGCCTCTGGCTGGCTTAACAGATACGCTTTGGTGCCGGCATAGTTCATACGCACATTCTAGCGCAGAGTCTGAACTGTGGGCATCTTGTTGTCTCGTGATAACATGCCGGCGAAATTTTCAACAGGAGCAGGATAGTGGCAAATTTTTCCGGCAGTGCAGCACTTGCAAGTTATGGTATCGGTCGCCAGATGGGCGAACAATTGGTGGGCCAGCCGTTTCCTGGCCTTGATACAGAGGCTCTGATGGCTGGCCTCGCCGATGTGCTCGGTGGTCGCCCAAGTCAGTTCACCGAAGCTGAGCTGCGCGGCGCAATGGATGAAATCAATCGCATGATCCAGCGCCAGCAGAAACAACAAGCCAGCGCCATGGCGCTAGTGGGAGAGAGTTTTCTCAAACAAAATGTGAGCAAGGAAAATATCGTCGTGACTGCCACCGGTCTGCAGTACGAAATTTTGCAGAAAGGCACAGGAGCAATTCCCAAAGGCACATCAAGAGTTCGCGTGCATTATCACGGAACTCTTGTTGATGGCACTGTGTTCGATAGTTCCATGCAGCGCGGAGAACCCATCGACTTCCCCGTCAACGGTGTAATCAAGGGCTGGACCGAGGCGCTGCAGCTGATGCCTGAAGGTTCACGCTGGAAGCTGTATATCCCGCATGAACTCGCCTACGGCGCAAATGGTGCGGGCGGTGCCATCGGACCTTTCTCCGCGCTTATTTTCGAAGTGGAATTGCTGAAGGTTTTGTAAGGTTATTTTGCATAAAGTCTTAATTTGCTAATCCCCTTCCTGCATACCTCAAAATATTTTAACCCCACACTGAAGGTCAGGAGAGGGTGCTGGGGACGATATTCAGGAGACTTCATCGGCATGGATGCCGATGCGAGCTACATGGGTGTATTTGTGCGGTCTCATGGATATCGTCCCCAGCACCCTCCGGGCAAATAGTACGTTTTATTCCCCTCGTAGGTGCCTGCTAAAAAACGGTAACACTTTCGTTTCAATCCGCTCAAACACCTTATTGTTATGATCTCCTTCATACGTTTCAAAGGTATGGGGAATTTCCGCCTGTGTCATCGCTGCATCAAGTTGCTGGTTAACACCGAGCAGTCCATCTGCAAGACCCACATCAAACTGGATCGCAGTGTATTTGTGCAAGTTGAGCGTGTATTGGTCCAGCATCGGAATAATTGAATTGGCCAGCCATTTCGCCTGGATTTCCGCATGTTCAGTGCCATCCATCACGGGTAGGTCGAGAAAGAAAGGCGGTTTTTTGGGATTGGGTGACCAGGCTGCGGCACGCGCCAGAGTGGACTTGTTCGGGTATTTGAGTTCAGCAACCTGTGCACGCGTCGTGTACTGGCCTGCAGTCGTGAGCGCCTCGCTGGGCGCGCCGCCATCCATCAGGCAACAGGCTGAGAGTGGATACAGAGCAGAAAAAACTTCCGGATGTTTCATGCCGATGCGCATTGTGCCGTAACCACCCATTGAGTGGCCTGCAAGACCTCGACTCTCGCGTGTGGGCAGAGTGCGGTAATGTTCGTCGATGTAAGTGACAAGGTCTGAAGCCACAAACGTTTCCCAGTCGCCTGTGTTTACGGAACTCGAATACATACTGCCGTCATAGATTGTGTAGGCATCAGGACTCACAATAATCATTTCCTGCGCACGTTCACCTGTGCCGACTCCGCCGCCGTTACCGCTAAACGCAGTGTTGGCGCCCACCTCGATACGCGCAAAACGCATCCAGCTTTCAGCGCGCAGGCCATAACCATGCAAGAGATAAACTACGGGATATCGTCGTGGGGAGTCGGCGTCGTAGCCAGGAGGAAGGTAGATGATGACGTCGCGATCAGGACTGTCGCCGTCCAGGTTTCCTTCAAGAGCAGTGGCATGCACTAGTGCTGTTTCTACTCTGCCGAGGTTTTGTGCTGAAGCATTAGCAGTCAAGAAGACAAGTACTACGGCAATAAAATGAAAATAGAACCTGTGACCAAATTGTAGTTTCTGCATGTGCCCCCCCCGGGATTAACACTGTACTGATGTTGGTACAGTATTTACATCATTCCACGGTTTCGAGAGGGGACACAAGTTGTATGGCAAAAGCCGCATCAAGCCTTTGCCACACGACGTTTGCGCACAGCCAGTGCAAGTTCATCCAGCAGTTCAGCAGTGGTTTCCCAGTTCATGCAGGCGTCGGTGATGCTTTGACCATAAGTCAGCGGCTTGCCAGGAACAACCTTCTGGGTGCCGGCCAGAATGTGGCTTTCCAGCATGATGCCAACAATGCCGGTTTCACCACCTGTGACCTGGCCTGCGATATCGCGACAGACGATTGCCTGGCGCTCATAGTCCTTGCCGGAATTGGCATGGCTGCAATCGACAACTATTGCGGCAGATAAGCCTGCTTTCTGCAGTTTTTCACTCGTGTCGCGAATGGTCTCGGGATCATAGTTGGGATGTTTGCTGCCGCCGCGCAAGATGATGTGACAATCAGGATTACCGGCCGTTTGAAAAATGGCGGAATGGCCTTCTTTGGTAACAGACAGGAAATGATGCGAATGCGATGCAGAGCCGACCGCATCAATCGCAATCTGGATACTGCCTCCAGTGCCATTCTTGAAACCTACCGGGCAAGACAAGCCGGAAGCAAGCTCTCTATGACACTGCGATTCTGTGGTGCGGGCACCAATCGCGCCCCACGAAACCACATCGGCGATGTACTGTGGGCTGATGAGATCAAGGTACTCAGTGCCGGAAGGTATGCCCTGGTCGGCGAGCTGCAGTAGCAGGCTGCGCGCAAGGCGCAACCCGTCGTTGATGCGAAAGCTGTTGTCGATACCCGGGTCGTTGATCAAACCCTTCCACCCTACCGTTGTGCGCGGTTTTTCAAAATACACACGCATGATGATGCAGAGATCGTCACCGTGTTTTTCGATAGCGCTATGCAAGCGCTGCGCATAGTCGAGCGCAGCATCGATGTCGTGAATCGAGCAGGGCCCGACTACGACTAGCAAGCGGTCATCTTCATGGCGCAGGATTTTCTGGATGGCGGCACGTGTGTCGAGCACGGTTGTGGCAGCTTTTTCGGTGATCGGGAATTCTCTGATCAGCTGGCTCGGGGGCAGCAGCTCCTTCATCGCCAGGATACGGGTGTCATCGGTTTGTTTGTTTGTCATAGTAGTCTCGTTGTCTTTGTCTTACTGGCGCGTGATATCAAGGCCAAGTGAATGTTCGTCCACGTCAAAGTTTGTGCTGCAAGGTCTTGTAACTGCATTCAGGCTCACGCTCAGGGTTTCTTTCTTGATGTGTTCGGCATGTTCCTCAATCGCAGTCTGCAGCTCGCCATGCGCTGAATAGTCAATCTGGATGCGATCTGTCACATTCAGACCGAGTTCCTTGCGGGTTTTCTGGATGCGGCTGACGACTTCGCGCGCGAGCCCTTCGCTGATAAGCGCGCGATCGAGCGTGCAGTCCATGTCGATTGTGATGAGCCGGTTAGATACTGCTTCAGTACCGGGCTTTGGTTCGCGGAAGATCAAGATGTCTTCACTGCCAAAAGTCTCATCATCAAGATTGATGCTGCCTTTTTCCTGCAGCTCATTCAGCTGCGCTGCATTGAGATCTTCGATAGCCTTGCGGAACGCGCCAAAGTTTTTGCCAAGCCGTTTGCCCAGCACAGGTGAGTTGGGTTTCGCGAACAGGTTGATGAAGCGATTTTCGTCACGCGAGTATTCAACATTTTTAACGTTCAATTCGCTCTTGATGTAGTCCTCAAGCCGCGCGATTTCATCGAGCATACTCTGGTCCTGGTGAATAATCGTCAGGCGTGCGAGTGGTACCTTGGTTTTGATTTTCACTTGATTGCGTTTCTGGCGGCCCAGCAGAATGATGTTTTGCATACGCGCCACGGCAGCTTCGAGCGCTGGCTGAATCATGTAGAGGTTTGGCTTCGGATACGCGCACAAATGCACGGACAGCGCAGGATTGCTGTCGACAGGTCGATAGGGCAGCAGCTGCTGGTAGATATGTTCAGCAAGAAAAGGTGCGAATGGTGCCATGCTCAAGGTGAGGTCGTACAGAGTCTGGTACAAGGTTTGATAGGCAGCATCTTTGTCCGCGCTCTTGCCTTCTACCCAGAAGCGACCGCGATTCAGCCTGATGTACCAGTTTGTCAGATCCTCAATAAATTCAAACAGCGCTGGCACCACGTTATAGAGTTTGTACTCGGACATCTCTTTGGTCACCGAAGTAAGCAGAGATTGCAAACGCGAGAGCAACCACTGGTCGGTGATATTCGTGGTTTCAGGTGGTGAAGTACGCGCGCGCCACTGGTCAATGTCTGCATAAGTCTGCAGAAATTTAAATGAGTTGAGCCACGGCAGCAACGCGCGACGCACCATGTCCTTCACGCCGCTGTCGGTGAAACGCTGTTCTTCGCCTTTCACAAGGCCGGAGTTGATCAGGTACAGGCGTAGCGCATCGGCACCGTAACTTTCCATCAGCAGATCAGGCGGCGTGTAGTTTTGCAGGCGCTTGGACATCTTCTTGCCGTCTTCGGCCATCACGATACCGTTAACTATCACGTTCTTGAATGAAGGTTTGTCATAGAGCGCTGTGGACAGCACAAGCAGCGTATAGAACCAGCCACGGGTCTGGTCGAGGCCTTCCGCAATATATTCGGCCGGGAAGCCGGCTTCGAACAGCTCGGCGTTCTCGAAAGGATAGTGCAGCTGCGCATACGGCATCGCGCCGGATTCGAACCAGCAGTCGAGTACTTCCTCGATACGGCGGTACGTGCCTTCTTCACCCTCAATCGTGAAGGTCAGATCGTCAACGTATTCACGATGCAGGTCCTGCACCAGCACACCTGTGTAGTTATGCAGTTCTTCGATCGAGCCCATGCAGATACGCTTGTCTGTCACATCGTTGATCCAGATCGGTAATGGCGTACCCCAGTAGCGGTTGCGCGAAATACTCCAGTCGAGCGCATTGTTGAGCCAGTTTCCCATTCGGCCATTCTTGATGTGCTCAGGCACCCAATTGATCTGCTGGTTGTTGGCGACGAGGCGTTCGCGCATCTGTTCGACCTTCACGTACCACGAAGGAATCGTGCGATAAATGATTGGTGTATCGGAACGTGGGCAGAATGGATAACTGTGGACGATCACCTCCTGCTGGTAGAGTTTGCCTTCGTCCTTGAGCCGGCGAATGATAAGTTTGTCGGCATCTTTGACGTAGACGCCAACAAAGTCGCTGACTTCACCTGTGAACTTGCCTTCGAGATCGACAGGGCACGGCACAGCGGTAACATCGTTGGCTTTTAATACACGGAAGTCGTCTTCGCCGAATGCAGGCGCAAGATGCACGATACCGGTGCCGCTGTCGTTTGTGACATAGTCGTCGGCAAATACTTTGAATGCGCCTTCTGCGGCGAGGGCGCCAAAGTAGGGGAACAGCGGTTGGTAATGTTTGCCTACCAGTGCGCTGCCAGTCATTTCATCCAGGACAGTCAGTTTGTGATTCTTGCCGACCTGCTCGAGTCGCGCTTTTGCCAGATAAATAATCTTGCCCGATTCTTCATCCTGAACCTTCACATATTCCAGGTTGAGGTTTACGCACAGCCCGAGGTTGGATGGTAGCGTCCAAGGCGTGGTAGTCCACGCGGCAATGTAAGCATCTTCATCTGCCAGCTTGAACAGCACGGTGATCGCAGGGTCCTGCACATCCTGGTAGTTGGAGCCGGCTTCAAAGTTGGACAGCACAGTGCCGAGTGCCGTGGAAAACGGCACAACTTTGACACCGCGATAGATCAGGTCCTTGTTCCATAATTGCTGCATGACCCACCACACGGATTCCATATACCACGGTTCCATGGTTTTGTAGTCGTTGCGGAAGTCGACCCAGCGGCCGATGCGCGTGATCGTTTTTTCCCACTCTGCTGTGTAGCGCTGCACGATGCCGCGGCATTCGTCGTTGTAACCCTTGATGCCGAGTTTTGCGACCGCCTGTTGCGAGGACATGCCTAGGGCCTTGTCTATTTCGTGTTCGATTGGCAGGCCGTGACAGTCCCAGCCGAAGCGGCGTTGTACATAGAAGCCCTGCATCGTGTAGTAACGCGGAATGATGTCTTTGAGCGTGGAACCGACAAGATGGCCATGATGCGGGAGGCCAGTCGCGAACGGCGGGCCGTCATAGAAAATATAGGGCTTGCAGTCCAGTGTCTGCTGCAGCGATTTCTGGAAGATATCTTCCTGTTGCCAGAAACGCAGCACGGCGTGTTCTGCCTCAACAAAGGAAAAACTGTCGGTACTACTTGGTTCTGTTACTG
>CAIYIP010000327.1 GCA_903926285.1 uncultured Gammaproteobacteria bacterium | reverse complement strand
TCGAGATTGATAACGTGGCTCGCGCCTGCTGCGAGACAATACACCGCCATGCTGCCGGTATAGCTGAAACAATTAAGTACAGTTTTGTCCTTCGCGTACGCAGCGATTGCTTGCCGATTGTGGCGCTGGTCCAGATAGAAACCGGTTTTGTGCCCTGCAAGCACGTCGACTGCAAACGAGTGTTTGTTCTCTGATATCAGCACTTCCGCAGGGATTTCGCCATGTAGTGTTTGGGTCAGCAAGGGAAGTCCTTCTTTCTCGCGAATGTTTACGTCAGAGCGCTCCAGAATTGCGCAATCCGGAAATAACTTGCGCAATGCCCAGACTATTTTGTCGCGGTGACGTTCAGCGCCTGCGCTCAGTAACTGGCAAACCAGCACGTGGTTATAACGATCGATGGTAACGCCCGGAAGCCCGTCGGACTCGGAAGCTACGATGCGGGTGGCATTGGTGACTGAGTGTAATGCCTGGCGAGCCGATGCGGCACTCTCGATGCGCCGCAGGAAAAATGCGTTATCGATAACTTCAGCTTCGTCGAAGGTCCATATGCGTACCCGTATGCTTGAGTCAGGCGACCATGCTCCGCGTCCGAGCCACACACCCGCAGCGGACTGCACATCAACGGTGTCCCCGCTATGTAATTTGCCCGTATGGGTTTTGATTGCGCTCGTGAAAATCCAGGGGTGTTTGCGGACAAGTGATTTCTCGCGGCCGGGTTGCAGAATAACTGTTGCTGACATACTGAAGTTTCGCCTTATTGAGCAATGCGTTCTGACACATAGCCAGCCACATCACGTAATTGTTCGGGAGTAAATATTGCGCCTAGTGCAGGCATGTTGTTGCGGCCTTGAGAGACGATGCCAACAACAATCTCAATGCTGGATGCATTAATCAGATCTATACCGCCACCATGACCGCCACGACCATCTTCGCCATGACATGCAGAACAAGCAGTTTGGAATACTACTTCGCCAGCGACAAGATCAGGCTCTCCTTCGGCAACCACAATTGCATCTTCCTGACCTGCGGTAGAGCTTGCGCGCATGGAAGAAGCCGGTGCTGCGGGTTGCAGTGTGCCGTTGAGTGCAAACAACCAGACATTATCACCATGCGGTGATGGTGCGAGGGTATTGCCCGCTGCATACGCAATTACGTACTCAGTGCCTTTGTATTCGAAGATGCTGACAGGTGCGTTCATGCCGGCACCGGTCTGGAATTCCCAGAGTTTGTTGCCGTTGCTGCTATCGAGCGCAGTCAGGCGGCCATCATTGCGGCCGACAAAAAGCAGGTCGCTTGCGGTAACAGAGATACCACTGAAACAGGGTTCTGCCCACATCTGTTGCCACACCAGTTTATTGGTGTGGGTGTCGAGTGCAGCCAGCACGCCGAGATTGGGAAAGGGCTCGCCACCGAAGACGCCGCCGGTATAGTCGGCGCCCTCTTCAGGCCGCTCGGTGGAGATATCTACAGCCTGAAAGATAAAAGGTTTGTCGGCGGCACACACAAAGGTATAGCCGGTCCTGGGATCGTGAGCGCTCGGCGGCCAGTTGGCTCCACCAGCTATCCCCGGTGCAATAACCACGGGATCAGTCCAGAACGGAGTGAATATCTGGCCGCCATTTTTTAGCGTAAATCCTTCTGGCGCGATGCGGATCGACTGCGGCACAAACGCATCACCAACCGGATGTGGCTGGGTTGCAGCGGTGTACATCATTGGCTCCTGCGGTACCGGCTTTTCGTCAATGCCGATCAGTGGTTCGCCAGTGACGCGATCAAGAATATACAACCAGCCGGTTTTGCCAGCCTGGGAAATCGCCTTGCGCGCAACACCATTGATTTCAGTATCAAACAGGATAACGGGATTGGGACCATCATAGTCCCAGATGTCGTGATGCACTTCCTGGAAGTGCCAGCGATAGGCACCGGTTTTGACATCGAGTGCAAGAATGGACGAGGCAAACAGATTGTCGCCTTTGCGCACACGGCCATTGTAGTCAGGCCCGGCATTGCCGGTGGAAAAATACAGCAGCCCCAACTCGGGATCGACTGCCGGCGTTTGCCACATGGAAGCGCCGCCATCCATCCACACGGTGTTGTCCTGCGGCCAGGTGTCGTGACCCAATTCGCCCGGGCCAGGAATGGTGTAGAAGGTCCACACCAGTTCGCCTGTTTTTGCATCGTAGGCTTTTACGCGGCCGCGAATACCGCGTTCTGCGCCAGAAAAACCAGTGATTACGAGGCCATCATAAAACAGTGGGGCACCGGTAATCGTGTAACCTTCTTCCCATTTTTCGGCCTGGGTTTCCCAGATAATTGCGCCGGTTTTCATGTCAAGCGCCTTGAGCCTGGCATCAAGTTGACCAACGTACACGCGGCCATCACCAATCGCGACTCCGCGACTGGTCCAGCCGCAGCAAACTGTATCAATCAGAAAATCAAGATTGGCCTTGTACTCCCAGAGGATCGCGCCAGTGTCGATGCTCAGTGCAAACACGTCATCATCGCCTGTTACCACATATGCAACGCCGTCATAAACAATCGGCGTTGCTTCCCCGGAATTGCGCGGCCCCATGCCGGAGCCATTCAGGTGCGTGCGCCACACGCCCTTGAGATTGGCGACATTGTCTCTGGTTATTTCGGTGAGTGGAGAAAAGCGGCGGTTGTAGATATCGCCGCCATTGGTAGGCCAGCTGTCGGTCGGGTAAGCCACGAGGGCTTCCGGCGTAAGATCGGCTTGTGCATTAGCTGTGCTGGCAGCGCACAAACTAAAGGCAAGCAAGCAGGGGATGGCGAATTGTTTGAATGATACTGTGGAGAACAAGCGAAGTGTTATTGTCATTATTATCAGCGCTCTCGTGGTTGCCGGCAGGCTACCGGAACGTGGCAAATATTAAACCACAAGAACGAGGTCGGAATCGTAGGTCTGCGGAAGGAAAAACAGCCTCATCAGGTTTCCTGTGAGGCTGCGAGGAAGATCAGGGTGCTTTATTAGGTCCGGAAGCTGCCGGATCACGTATGGTCGCGTTGAATTCTATTTCATCGATCGGCGCAAAGATCTGTTCCATCAGTTCGCCATTGAGTGAATCACTGGGTTGAGTTGCAAAGGTTTTCTTGTCGCTGGTCCACGGCTCGGCATAGAGTTCAGGGTCGGTGACGGTGATGGTGAGTTCCAGCGTCTCTGGATCGGCACGATGCCAGCGCTCTTCAATCTCGGTAAAATCCGTGTACGGTGTG
>CAIYIP010000326.1 GCA_903926285.1 uncultured Gammaproteobacteria bacterium | reverse complement strand
TGTTTGCCGTAGCGACCTTGCTATTCATGATTACGCTGGTGATCAATATCATTTCACAATGGATATTGGCCCGCTTCCGCGAGGTTTACGACTAGTGGCTTTTGTAAGCGAACAGGAAAACCGCAGCCTCCAGATTCGGCATCGCAAGGCCAAGATATTTGCGCGCTTATGTGCGGCCATTACCTGGGCCAGCGTACTGTTGCTTGCCGTACTTTTGTATCAGGTTTGCGTGGAGGGTCTGGGTTGGCTGGACTGGCAGTTTCTGGACAGTTTCGCGTCGCGTTTTCCCGAGCGCGCGGGCATAAAATCGGCGCTGGTGGGCACTATGTATCTGATAGTTCTGATCGCGGTGTTTTCTATTCCTGTCGGTATTTCTGCAGCATTGTATCTTGAGGAATTTGCCAGTAAGGGCAAGATGTCGCGTCTGATAGAGCTCAACATTTCCAACCTGTCGGGCGTACCTTCGATTGTATACGGTATTCTCGGGCTCGCGATTTTCGTGCGCTTTTTTGCGCTTGAGCGCAGTCTGATTTCCGGTGCGCTCACTATGAGTCTGTTGATTCTGCCGACAATTATCATTGCCGGTCGTGAAGCTATTCGGACTGTACCCATGAGTATTCGTTATGCCGCGTTGTCGCTGGGTGCCACACGCTGGCAAACAACCTGGTCGCACGTTTTACCAGCGGCTTTTCCGGGCATCATGACTGGTGTGATTCTTGCGCTGTCACGTGCCATTGGCGAAACGGCGCCGCTGATCATGATTGGTGCCATGTCCTTTGTTGCGTTCCTGCCGCAAGGACTGGGAGATTCGTTCACTGCACTGCCGATCCAGATTTACAACTGGATTTCGCGCCCTCAACAGGAGTTCCACCAACTCGCTGCGGCAGGCATTATCGTGTTGCTGCTGGTGCTGCTGTTGATGAATGCCACAGCAATTTATATAAGAAGTCGTACCGAACGGAGAATGAAGTAATGTCTTCCCTGGAAACCATGGAACTCGGAAAGGACAAGAAAAAGCCCTTGCCGCCAGCAGTGCTGGATCTCAAAGAGGTCAGCGTGCTGTATTCGGGAAAGGCGGCGGTGAAAAAAGTATCCTGCCAGATTCTCAAAAACCGCATCACAGCCATTATTGGTCCGTCAGGTTGTGGCAAAAGCACGCTACTGCGCTCGCTTAATCGCATGAATGATTTTGTCGATGGCGTGAGCCACGAAGGCGAGATCCTGTTTGTCGACCAGAACCTGTATGGCAACGATGTTGACCCGGTACAGGTGCGCCGCCGCATAGGCATGGTGTTTCAGAAACCCAATCCGTTTCCGAAGTCGATTTACAACAATATCTCCTGGGGTCCGAGCATTAATGGCTACAACGGTTCCATGGACGAGCTTGTAGAACGCTCATTATCGCAAGCTGCATTATGGGAAGAAGTGAAAGACCGCTTGCATGATTCCGCGCTCAATCTCTCTGGAGGCCAGCAGCAGCGCTTGTGTATTGCGCGTGCACTCGCGATGGAGCCGCAGGTATTGTTGATGGATGAGCCGTGTTCAGCGCTCGATCCAATCTCGACTGCGCACATTGAAGACTTGTTATTCGAACTGAAAACACGCTATACAATCGTAATTGTTACCCATAACATGCAGCAGGCAGCACGAATTTCTGATTACACTGCGTTTATGGAAATGGGCAACCTTGTTGAATTTGGTGAAACGGATCAGATATTCACTCGTCCCAACATCAAACGCACTGAGGAATACGTGACTGGCCG
>CAIYIP010000325.1 GCA_903926285.1 uncultured Gammaproteobacteria bacterium | reverse complement strand
GGTGGAATGTATCCGCAGTGGCGGCATTGTTGTGTACCCCACGGACTCCGCTTATGCACTTGGTTGTGCGGTAGGTAACAAGGCAGCAATGGAAACCATTGTTCGGATCCGGCAGGTTGATAATAAACACAACTTTACGCTGGTCTGCCGCGACCTTTCCGAAATTGCCACCTACGCGAGAGTTGATAATGCAATCTATCGTTTGCTAAAGGCTTATACACCAGGGGCTTATACGTTTATTCTCAAAGCTACCTCAGAAGTCCCGCGCCTGCTGCAACATCCCAAGCGCAAGACAATAGGGGTTCGGGTGCCCGCGCATCCGGTTGTTGATGCGCTGCTGGCTGAGCTCAATGAACCTATTGTCAGCAGCAGTTTGATTATGCCGGGTGAAATTGAGCCCTTGTTTGATGTTGAGGACATTGCGAGCAAACTCGCGCATCAGGTCGAAATTATTATCGATTCTGGCTTTTGCGGCCGTGAGGCAACAACCGTTATTGACTTGGAAACCGGAGTACCTGAAGTCATCCGTGTTGGCAAGGCTGACGCCAGTCCATTTCGTTAGATTCCTTACGCCTTTCATTTCCCAAACGGGATAATTTTGCCGCTATAATCACGGCCAAATAATCAACCCCGAAGCAGAAGCCAATTGCTGCAGAGGTCACATTAACAGGCAGGTTGTTTTGCCCGGGAGCAAGTTTTGAGTTCCATCGATTCGCAGCGGCGAGTGTTGTCCGGTATGCGTCCAACCGGACGCCTGCATCTTGGGCATTTGTATGGTGTTATTCATAACTGGGTCAAGTTGCAGCACGAATATGAGTGCTTCTTCTTCGTTGCCGACTGGCACGCCCTGACCACACATTACGAAGATCCCCACATTATCGAAGACAGCATCTGGGACATGGTGATTGACTGGCTCGCCGCTGGTGTATCGCCAAGTGCTGCCACTCTGTTCATCCAGTCCAAGGTGCCCGAACACGCTGAACTGCATCTGTTGCTTTCCATGATGACGCCATTGGGCTGGCTTGAGCGTGTGCCCAGCTACAAGGACATGCAGGATAATCTGAAAGACAAGGACATCAACACTTATGGTTTCCTCGGTTATCCGTTGCTACAGAGTGCCGACATCCTGATTTACCAGGCCGGCCATGTTCCCGTAGGTGCTGATCAGGTGGCCCATGTTGAGCTTACGCGTGAAGTTGCGCGCCGCTTTAACCATCTTTATGGCAAAAGTTCGGATTTTGAAGAGATTGCTCGCTCGGCTGTTGCCAAGATGGGCAAGAAAGTTGGCAGGCTTTACGATGAGTTGCGCAAAAAATATCAGGAGCAGGGTGATCAGGAAGCACTCGAACGCGCCCAAGCACTTCTCAGAGAACAGGGCAACATAACGCTGGGCGATCGCGAGCGACTGTTCGGTTACCTGGAAGGTGGTGGCAAGATTATTCTCGCTGAGCCCCAGGCCAAGCTGACAGCAGCAGCAAAAATGCCAGGACTCGACGGCCGCAAGATGTCCAAGTCATACGACAACATCATTGCCCTGCGCGAAGAAGTCGATGACATCAATCGCAAGGTTAAAACCATGCCAACTGATCCGGCACGTGTGCGCAGGACTGATCCGGGCGATCCAGCCAAGTGTCCCGTATGGCAGTTTCACGAAATTTTCTCGGACCAGAATACGCGCGACTGGGTGCAGGCTGGCTGTCGCAGCGCAGGCATCGGTTGCCTGCAGTGCAAGCAACCTGTCATAGATGCAATCGTTGCCGAACTGACACCAATCCGCGAGCGCGCAAGGCAATTTGAAAGCAACCCCGACATGGTGAAAGCGATCATCAGCGAAGGTTCAGAAAAAGCCCGCGACAGTGCACGCGATACCTTGCATGACGTACGCCAGGCCATGGGTCTGAATTATCGATGAGCACTCAGGCCAGAATGAACAACGCAGACGTAAAACATCATGAGTGATACTCCCGTTACTGATAGCGCCAGTGAAGAAAAGCTGCCAACCAACGTTGGTCTGCTCGCACGCGCACGCCAGGAAAATGAAGGTCGTCAGGAAGAACTGCCCTTTGCGTTTGTAGCAGGTCAGGCTTATACCGATATGCCAAGGGATCTCTACATTCCACCCGACGCATTGGAAGTATTCCTTGAAGCTTTCGAAGGACCGCTCGATTTGCTGCTGTACCTCATCAAGCGTCAGAACATCGATATTCTCGAAATTAATGTCGCCGACATTACCGACCAGTACATCGCCTACGTCGATCTGATGGAAGCCTCGCAGTTCGAACTCGCGGCAGAATATCTTGTCATGGCTGCGATGCTTGCCGAAATAAAATCCCGCATTCTGCTGCCGCGTTCGGGAGAAGACGAAGAAGACGAGGAAGATCCACGCGCACAATTGATCCGGCGTTTGCAGGAATACGAGCGTTATCGCGAAGTTGCTGAACGCGTGGATGAGTTGCCACGTATGTATCGCGATCTTTTCCAGGGCTCAGCGCAGAGCCCCGAGCTCGAACGCACGCTACCGCGCCCTGAACTGGACCTGCAGGAAGTCATGCTCGCGTTTGCCGATGTGCTGCGCCGCGGCGATCTCAATGAAAGCCATCATATTCAACGCGAGAGTCTTTCAACGCGTGAACGTATGTCGCAAATCCTGCTGAGAATCTCCCACGAACATTTTACGCCGATGATCTCGCTGCTCATGAAGGATGAAGGCAAGCTTGGCGTCGTAATTACTTTTCTGGCCATTATGGAACTGATCAAGGAGTCTCTGGTGGAACTCGCCCAGAGCGAACCTTTTGGCCCCATACATATCAAGGCACGCTCCTCATGATTGACGAATTGCAACTGAAGAAAATTCTGGAAGGTGTATTGCTTGCTGCGGGTAAGCCGTTGCCGCTTGATCGACTGGAAGCCCTGTTCACCGAAGTTGATCGCCCGGAGCGCGAACAATTGCTGGCAGCGTTGACGGCCATTGAAACCGAGTCTGAAGGTCGTGGCTACGAGCTCAAGAAAGTTGCTTCAGGTTACCGCTTCCAGGTGCGCAAGGAATTGAGTGAATGGGTCAGCCGGCTGTGGGAGGAAAAACCGCAGCGTTATTCGCGTGCGCTGATGGAAACCTTATCCATCATTGCGTATCGCCAGCCCATCACACGTGGCGACATTGAAAAAATCCGGGGCGTGGCCGTCAGCACCCAGATTGTCCAGACTCTGCTTGAGCATGAGTGGGTGCGAGTTGTAGGTCATCGTGATGTTCCTGGTCGTCCAGCCATGTATGCCACCACGCGCCAGTTCCTGGATTACTTCAACCTCGAAAGTCTTGAACAATTACCACCTCTCTCCGAAATTCGCGATCTTGATGAAATCAATCGTGGCCTGTCGCTCGAAGACCCCAAGCCTCAGGGCCGCATCCTTGAATTCCCGACTTTTGAAGCAAGTGATGAAGAGCTTGAGGTAGATGCCGAAGAAGCCGCAGCTGCTGCCATTGGCACACGACCTATCAGCGAAATTCTGAGCATGGTCGACAGCCAATTGGGTATCAAGCCTGAGGAAGATGAATCCCCGGAACCAACGCCCCAATAAAATTGTTTTGCCTTCGTGCAATACAATGTTCCTATGCAGTTGCAGAGTTACGACTCTGAACTGCATTTTTTTAACGTGATTGAGACCTGACCCTCCTCAGCTGCGCTTATCGAGGTCGCTCATTTCGTGAGAAATTAGAATGGATGAAAAAATACAGAAGGTGCTGGCGCGTGCCGGCTTCGGTTCAAGGCGTGAGCTCGAAGAATGGATTACTGCGGGCCGGGTAAAGGTCAATGGCAAGGTTGCAACACTGGGCGACCGTATAGGTGCAAGCGACAAAATTCTCGTTGATGGCAAAAAACTCGCTACTACTGAAACAGTTGTTAACCAGAGCATTCTGCTCTACAACAAACCGCTCGGCGAAATTTGTTCGCGTAACGATCCTGAAGGCAGGCCTACAGTATTTGATCATCTGCCGCCGCTGAGGCATTCGCGCTGGGTTGCAGTAGGCCGCCTTGACGTCAACACCACCGGCTTGTTGCTGTTCACGACCGATGGCGAGCTCGCCAACAAACTGATGCATCCTTCGACAAAAATTGAACGCGAATATGCGGTGCGCGTGATGGGAGAAGTCACACAGCAGATAATCCGAAACCTGCAAGTCGGTGTGCAACTCGAAGATGGCATAGCTCATTTTGACGGGATCAAGGACGCGGGCGGAGAAGGGGCTAATCACTGGTACCACGTTACGCTTATGGAAGGCCGCAATCGTGAAGTGCGCCGCTTGTGGGAATCACAGGGTCTCAAGATCAGCAGGCTCAAACGTGTGCGCTATGGCAATATCCTGATACCGAGTTATGTAAAAGCGGGCAAATACGTTGAGTTGCCAACACCTGAGGTCAGGGCTCTATACACGTTGGCCGGCTTGCGCTGGAAACCGGGCCAGAAACCAGCTGATTTCTCCAGTCGTTACGAAGCGCAGAAACGTGGTGACAAGAAAATCGCACCACCGAAAGATATGAGGAAGAAGACTCCAGAAGGGCGCCCGTCGAAAGCTACTGCGGGACGTGGTGCTAAACCTCTTGTAGCACGTTCCATTAAAGCTCCAGCGAGGCGTACACCGAGAAGTAAAGCTTGATTCGCATTTCTTACTGCTCAAGCAGACGCTGGTTTAGAATCTCGCGTCTTGCGCCTCAAACTGCTTGCCGTTTTCATGCAGGCTGGCGTCACCCATCAGATAAAGATAAAGCGGCATCAGGTCTTCAGGTTGCGGACGTTTTGCCGGATCTTCGGCTGGAAAAATAGCTCTGCGCAAAGCGGTCGCGCAGGGACCTGGATTCAGGGAATTGACTCTGACCTTGGAAGTGTTTTCGAGCTCCTGATAAAAAATCTCCATCAAGGTTTCAACGCCATGTTTGGCAATGGCGTATGGTCCCCAGAACGCGCGCACTTCGCGTCCGGCACGTGAAGAAGTAAAAATCATTGACGCATTTGGTGCCTGCTGCAGCAGGGGTAGGCAATATTTGCTGAGTGCAAACCCGGCAGTAAGGTTGATCTGCATGATCTTGTTCCATGCATTGAGCGTGACATGCTGCAGCGGTACGGAAGCCATTGCATAACCTGCGCTGTGCAAGATCCCATCGAGTCGACCAAATTCAGTTGCCAGTACTTCAACTATCTCCAGATATTCAGGATCACCGGCAGTTTCCAGGTCAACGGCCATCAGCGCAGGTTCAGCGCCGCCCGCAGAAATAATCGTGTCGTATGTAGCTTCAAGCTTGCTTTCGGTTTTGCCCAGCAGAATTACAGTTGCGCCGTGCGCGGCGTAACTGATTGCAGCGGCACGTCCAAGGCCGGATCCTGCGCCAGTAACGAGAATAATTTTGTCTTTCAGCAGATCTGGAGGTGCCTGGTAATGAAACATTTGCTGGTTATTTACTCTCTGGCTAAAAATTCAAGAAGTTCGCGTGGTGAATGGACGGTCGCTTTAGCTAGCCATTGCGTGATCGGATTATCGTCGGGCAGATAACCCCAGCTTACGGCAACTCCGGGCATGCCGGCATTGTTTGCCGCTTCGATATCGCGCGGATGATCTCCGACATAAATTGCATTGGCCGGTTCAATTCCGAGCTGCGTGCATGCAAGTATAAGGCCGGCAGGGTCAGGTTTGCCTTTGCCAACATCGTCTGGGCACACCAGAGTTGCACAAGTGGCGAAAGATTCAAAACGTGCGAGCAGCGGAACACTGAAACGACGCGATTTGTTGGTCATAATTCCCCACTGCACACCCTGTTCATTCAACGTGGCAAGTAGCAGATCGATATCTGAATACAGCCCTGCTTTCGTGATCGGAATCTGGATTGCATACATATCAAGGAATTCATTCAACAGGCCCGGTAGACGCGGATCCGTTTCGTCCATCTCGAAACCATGTCTCACCATGGTGGTGGCACCAGCAGATACGAGTTTGTGTACATGCTCTGAAGTCACAGCCGCTTTGCCGTGTTGCAGCAACAGCTTATTCAGGATGAAAGTGAAATCGGGTTCGGTATCCAGCAACGTGCCATCTAGGTCGAACAGTACAGCTTGGTGCAAGGGTGGCTCCAGGATTCAACAGATTATTAAAGCGGCTTTTGCAGGTGCAGCAGATAGTTAACGTCAACGTCATGCCCCAGGCTATAGCTGCGAGTAAAAGGATTGTAAGTCATGCCCGTCAGTTCTCCCATGACAAAACCAGTCTCGCGTGCCCACTGTGCGAGCTCTGATGGACGGATAAATTTACGATAGTCATGTGTGCCGCGTGGCAACATGCGCAGCACATATTCAGCGCCAACCACCGCAAACAGCCAGGCCTTCGGATTGCGGTTAATCGTGGAAACAAACAGGTCGCCGCCCGGCTCTAACAAGTCGTAACAACTTTTGATGATTGCTGCGGGGTCGGGTACATGCTCAAGCATTTCCAGACACGTAACCACGGCAAATGAACCTGGCCGCTGTGCCGCAAATTCTTCTGCCGTGATTTTCTGGTAATCGATATCCAACTTGCTTTCATACAGATGCAGTCTTGCGACACCAAGCGGTGCTTCACCCATATCGATGCCAGTCACTTTGGCGCCGCGATAAGCCATCGCTTCGCTCAGGATGCCTCCGCCACAACCGATGTCGAGCACACGCTTGCCGACCAGGTTAACCTTGCTGTCGATGAAGCCGACGCGCAGGGGATTGATGTCGTGCAGTGGTTTGAATTCACTGTTCCTGTCCCACCAGCGACTCGCCAGTTTTTCGAACTTGGCAATTTCGGCGGCATCGACGTTGGCGGTTTGTTCCTGGGTCATCATGATTCTGTTACGTCTCCTATTTTTTTGCCCCACTCGCGTGTGGTGCCCAGCAACTGGTCCATGTTCATACGGGTCAATTTACCCGCTTCTACCAGCAACTGTCCGTGTACCCAGACATGCGTTACCTGACTCGAGTTTGCGCTGTAAACCAGAGTTGAAATCACGTTGTAGACTGGTTGGGTATTCGGTTGGTCGAGATTCACTGCGATGAGGTCCGCCAGTTTACCAGCCTCGAGTGTGCCAAGCTGTTCTTCCATACCTATGGCGCGCGCGCCATTAACAGTGGCCATCTGCAATGCCTGGAAAGCAGGAACAATGCTTGCATCGCCGGATGTACCCTTTGCGAGCAGTGATGCGAGCCGCAATTCACTGAACATATCAAGATTATTGTTACTGGCGCAGCTGTCGGTACCAAGTGCCACATTCACGCCGGCAGCAAGCAGATCGCCGACCCGGCAAAAGCCACTGGCAAGTTTCAGGTTGGAAGCCGGGCAGTGCACTACGTTTACGCCGTGTTCAGCGAGCAAAGTAATTTCATCGTCTAGCAACTGCGTCATGTGAATGCTTTGCATGCGTGGGCTCAGCAGGCCGAGATGTTTCAAACGCGACAATGGCCTTAATCCTTTGTCACGTTTGGCATCCTGCACTTCCTGCGCATTTTCGTGCACGTGCATGTGAATGCCGAGATCAAGTTCCTCTGCAAGTGTCGCTAATTTCAGCAAGGGGGCATCTGACACGGTGTACGGGGCATGGGGACCAAAGGCCACTTTGATCAATTCGCTGTTGCGGTATTGATCATGGAGTTTGGTTGCCTTGCTGATGTAGTCATCTGCATTCAATGCCCATGCTGTAGGAAAATCAAACACAGGACTGCACAGCTGCGCTCTGATGCCCATCTCGTATGCAACTGCCGCAATCTGGTCGGAAAAAAAATACATATCGCTGAAACAAGTAGTGCCAGATAAAAGCATTTCGGCTATGGCAAGCCGCGCGCCATCGGCAACATAAACCTCACTGAGCCAGCGTGCTTCCGCGGGCCAGATTTTTTGTTCGAGCCAGGCGTGCAGTGGCAGATCGTCGGCAAACCCGCGCAACAGACTCATCGGTGCATGGCCGTGGGCGTTGATCAGGCCAGGCATCACGACATGAGAATCAAGCATAGTTTCCTGGTGGCTCCAGTAACGTGCATTGATGTCAGTTGTGGGTGCTATTTCCAGGATGCGATTCTGATGAACCGCGAGACTGTGCTGTTCAAGAACCAGTCCAGTTGCTGTCATGGGTATGAGCCAGCGCGGATGCAGAATAGCATCTACTTCGAAAGGAGGATTAGGGGTAGTACCTGTTTCCATAACTGCTGCAGGGGTCAGAAAGTACAGGGTCGGGGAGTATACAGATTCCTGGCATAAAGCAGTATCACG
>CAIYIP010000324.1 GCA_903926285.1 uncultured Gammaproteobacteria bacterium | reverse complement strand
GTTAACCTGTCCGCAGGGTTGTCTGTTGGTTCATGGGCCCTCAACATGCGCCGGCATCACCAGGTCAATGATGGTTTGATGTCCTTCTTCTTTTTCGTGGAGGGTTTGGAGCTCAAGCGCGAAATACATGTAGGGGAACTCGCACAGCCACGCCAGGCTGTGCTACCTATCGCCGAGCGCGGGTTTGCCAATGAAGAGGAAAAACTGGTGATGGCAAAAATGGGCATCCTGCTTTGGTCCCTTATTGCAGGAATAGCCGGTACCGGTGCGCTATTGTTCTGCCCGGCAGCTGAAGAAGTCGCCACATCCTGATCTGTATCAGGTGCGCACTCTGAACCAACGCTGCCAATTGCTCATGGCCCTGTGAAATAACTCAGGCCTGCAGCACCACCATAAATATAGATCGCGCAAATGAATGCTTCACCGGCAAGGACGCCTAGCAGTGTTTTGCTGATGCTGATACGCAAGACGCTACACACATACACAATCAGGTCGGTCGGAAATACCGGCGCGAAACTCCACAGGAATATTACGGGTAACTCGCGATTCTGCAGCATGTTGGTGAGCTTCGCGATCTGGGTTGGATAGTGCACATTGAAAAAATTATCGAAGCGTAAATAACGTGCCAGGCAATACACAAAGCTTGAGGACACCACAATGCCGAGCATATTGACGAGTAGGAACGGTAGCGGCGGAAACACTAGAATACCGGCGAACAGCAGTGGAGTAAGCGGAATCATAGTGAAACCGCGGAAGCTTGCTAACAGCAGGTAAACCGCGAGGCCGACATAGAGGTTGGTATCAAAAAATTCGCGGATGTTGTCCGGCGAAAATACGTCGGGGAAGAAGTAATACAGCAACAGGCTCGCAACAATTAATGCGGCCCAGAGATAAAGTCCGAGGTAGTTTTCTGTTTCAAACCGTTCTTTCTTCACGCTAGATATTTCACACTGGATTTTTCATGCAAGAGCATTCACGCAAGAAGCGCTTATTTGATCATGCTGTAGACAAAGGCGGGTAGGATGTTGAGCGGTACAAAGCTCACCGAATCCATGGCTTTGCCAAAGATACGCTCGATGTCGCCCTTGTTGCTCATGAAATATTGGTACTGCAGGTAGAGGCCGCCAGGCTTGAGGCTGTACTTGAATGAGGCGATGACCTTGCTGAGAAAGGCATTGCTGTCGCTGGGGTTTTCAAAATTTTTCAGGGGGAGGGAAGACACAATTACGTCGTATTTTTCTGCTTCCTGCAATAGTGCGGTGACGCAGCAGTTGTAGAGTGTGATCTGTTTGTCGGGGTTGGATTCAATCAGTTTATTAATCCAAGGGTTGTATTCACTTTTGATGTCGGCAACGTCGAGCGTGGAGTTGTGCGACATGCCACGGATAAGCTCCTTGGTGAATGCACCCTTGCCGCTGCCGATTTCGAGGATGCGCAATTCTCGAGAAAAATCGATTTTGCCGACCAGCGACCTGACCAGAAAAACCGAACTGCTGACGATCATGCCATCTTCACTGATGTTCTTGCTGATTTTGTTATAGATATTAAAAGGCATTAAGTTAACTCGCTGGAATAGGGGGGCGGTAATGCGGCATGCTTCACTGAGGTAAAGCATCATACAGAGGTCAATTCAGAGGTCAATTGCCGCCCTCAACACAGAGGCAATTTATAGCAGATGCCCTGACTTCACCCATAACACGGCATCTTGAACTGCCAGCGGGCAGTGGCTACTGCCCGGTGGGTTACGCAACCAGGTTCCGGCAGGATATACCCCGGCTTCATCCTGGATGCTTCCTGATATGACATATATTTCTTCGCCGCCGGGATGGTTGTGAGGTATCCCGGGCGCTGCAGCTGGCAGTTTCATGAGCGCGACTCGCTCCTCCTTATGCTCGTGCAGTAGTTGGACCCGGATACCATGGTCAAGTTCCTGCCAGGTACCCTTATCGGTTTCGATTGCGAGGCGGCGGGTGTCATCGGGCTGAAACTGGTGCAGTTTTACCAGAATCACGCAGCCTTGCTTGCTGAATGGTGCATGGATAAACCCGATCGGGTTGCGAAAATAGGTGCCGGCGTGGAAGTCGCCGGTGGCATCCGAGAAGGTACCTTCCAGTACGAGGATTTCCTCGCCACCGGGATGGTTGTGGCTGTGAAAGCTCGCTGCGGGGTCGTAGCGGACTATGCTGGTGGCATGTCCTCGTTCCTTTTCTTCTCGGGACAAGGGTTTGCGCCACACGCCAGGCTTCGGGCTTTGCAGCCATTCCATCTTTGTGGTGTCACATACAAT
>CAIYIP010000323.1 GCA_903926285.1 uncultured Gammaproteobacteria bacterium | reverse complement strand
GGGACGATAACACCAGTGCCAGGGTTCGTACTGGATGCCACTAGTATTATTTTTCGGGAAGGAGAGATGGAATTTATAACTCGCTGCATTTTCTGTAAGCCAGCGGAATGCAGGACTATCTTCAAATACTGTTTCCAGATAAGGGAAACCCGGACACCCGATATCAAGCGCCCTGCCACTGTGATGTTCGCTGTAACCTGGTGCAGCATTCACCTGCAGAATGGTGTTGAGAGTATCGCCGCGCCCAAGTTTCTTAATAAAGAGTGCTTTCTGGTAATCAAAACTGCGATAGGCAGAAACTATCTGCAAGGCGATTCTATCTTTGGCTGCTGCCGCCTTCATAGCCTGCCATGCTGCAAATGCGTCAGCATCCAGTTGCGGCTGGCGTCCAAACACATCAGTTTCGGTATTGACCAGATTGGTGCATTCAGACTGCAAGGCCATGCCACATACTGAAGAATATCCGGAAGGGATGCCTAATTCGCGGTGGATAATCTGTACGAGCCGTGCTGGCTCTTTGTTAATGCTCACAAACTCAAGTCTCCTGAAATGCAGCTACATGCTAGTCGGAGCCCCAGCGATGAGCAACTTCCTTAGTTGCTCAAGAATCCAGATTGAAGCTGACAAGCAACCCTCCTCTATTTGGCCTTAAATTAATATTATATGGCCGTAATATAATATTTATATTAGCTTTTGAGCCTTAAGATGCCCACCATTCTATCCAGGTACCGCAGCCTTTCTTATGTCGCATTTACCAGTCATCGTCAGTTTTGGCGGGATCAGTCCAGCAGGCCGCAGTTCATTTCATATGGGTTACCAGCGCCTGGTCTTTGACAAGCTGGCGCGGGAAGACCAGTTGCTGACCCTGCAGAATCTCGCAGTTCTCATGAATCTGGTGACTCTGGAAGGAGGCAACTGGACCCGTAATGGTCATGCGGTTGCACTGGAAACTTTTCTTCGCGAACAGCAGGACAATATCCTGGCTGGCACGCTGATTCGCAAACTTGAAACCAATCTGTTCGACCCCGCGCAGCTACTCATGCAAAATAATGTCACGCTGGCTGCACCGGACGAATCAGGCAACCTGGAGTTTTGTCTACCCTCACGCAAATTACCTGCTGTCATGCCCGGTAACTGGATACTGCAGGAAAACGACGGCAGGACTTGTCGCATACGCGCTCTCGGAGGCATCGAAGTATTATTAAAAGACTACTTCCAAAGTCCGGTAAACACCGCGGGTCAGCTTCCAACGGGGTTTGTACCAGATGCCATGTATGCTTCACGCAGTCATCCCCGCGGTTTACAAATGACGATATTCGGCGCTTCCGATGCGCTTTATGCTCTGGGTCTCGACTGGGAACAGATTCGTGCGAGGGTAGCACCTGACCAGATCAGTGTTTATGCCGGCAGCAGCATGGGCCAGCTGGATTACGATGGTTATGGCGGCTTGCTCAAGGCGCGCTTGCTCGGTAAAAAAGTAACGTCCAAACAACTTCCGCTGGGTTTTAGTGACATGCCGGCAGATTTTATCAATGCCTACATGCTGGGCAATGTCGGCAATACAGGCGCAAATCTTGGTGCCTGCGCCTCATTTCATTACAACCTGAATCAGGGCATTCGCGATATTCGGCAAGGCACACATCGTGTTGTTATTGTCGGTTGCAGCGAAGCGCCCATTACCCCCGAAATTATCGAAGCCTTCGCCAACATGGGTGCGCTCGCTGACGATGCCGGTTTGGTGGAACTCGACAAACATCTTGGTGTTGCTGCTCCTGACCATCGTCGTGCCTGCCGGCCTTTTGGCCAGAATATCGGTTTTACGCTGGCCGAATCAGCACAGTTCATCGTGTTGTTTGATGATGCCCTTGCGCTCGAACTCGGCGCCACCATTTATGGCTCCGTGAATGATGTCTTCATCAATGCCGATGGCTACAAGAAATCAATCGCGAGTCCCGGTGTCGGTAATTATCTGACTGTGGCAAAAGCAACCGCAGCCACGCGTGCAGTCCTGGGAGAACACAGTTTGCGTACGCGCACCTTCGTGCAGGCGCATGGCACGGGCACGCCGCAAAACCGCGTAACAGAATCTGCTATATTTTCTGAAGTGGCGCAGCATTTTGGCATCAAGGACTGGCCCGTCACTGCGATGAAATCCTACCTCGGTCATTCCATAGCATCTGCAGGTGCTGATCAACTCGTCATGACACTAGGCGTATGGCAGCATGGAATTATTCCCGGCATTCTGACAACAGAAACAATTGCCGATGATGTCAGTACAAAAGGCCTGGAATTTTTACTTGCCCACAAGGAAGTTGGCGTGAATGCAATTGATGCAGCAATACTCAATGCCAAAGGTTTTGGTGGCAATAATGCCACCGCCTCGATTCTCTCGCCCGATATCACCCGACGTATGCTGGAGACAAAACACGGCAAACAAGCCATGCATGACTGGCAAAAGCGGAATGAGTCAGTACAGGAAACTGCGGCAAGCTACAAAGAGCGCACGAATCAGGAAACCATCGTACCGATTTACCGTTTTGACCACGATGTGAAAGATGGCAAAGACCTGAGTTTCAGCGCAGACAAACTCAACCTGCGGGGTTATGCAGAAGGCGTG
>CAIYIP010000322.1 GCA_903926285.1 uncultured Gammaproteobacteria bacterium | reverse complement strand
TTCCTTGATCGTCTGAGCAATACGGCTGATGGCGACGGCTCTATCCTGGATCATTCCATCCTGCTTTTCGGCAGCAACATGAGTGATTCCAACGCTCACAACGCCGATCCGCTGCCATCAGCAATTTTCGGTAAAGGGTATGGCCGGATAAAAGGCGGACAGCACCTGCAATATGCAGCAGATACGCCACATGCCAATCTGATTCTGACCATTCTGGAGCGAGCCGGTATACCGGGTGTCGAGTCCCTCGGTAACAGTAGCGGGACGTTTGCGGAAGTTTAATGCGGAAGTTTGTGATATGAACCCAGTATTCTCCCCTCTCCGTCTTGCAGTTGCGGGCACGTTTACCGCACTGCTGTTTTTCACAGCAAATGATGTCATTGCTATTGAAACGCTCCCTGATCTGGTCAATCAAGGTGCGCGGGACGCTGCGCTGGAGCTGATTTCGGAGGGCGTAGATGTCAACCAGCTTTCAGTAGATGGCACCACTGCCTTGCACTGGGCTGTGTACAAGAAAGACGTGGCCCTGGTGCAAATGTTGCTGGATGAAGGCGCTGATCCTGATATCCGCAATGATTACGGCGCCACACCGATGACAGTGGCTTCAGAACACGGCGACTATCCCATCATGAAAGCCTTGTTGGATGCCGGTGGGGATGTCGAATCGCCCAACAGTGAAGGCCAGACCCTGCTCATGACAGTTGCCAGAACTGGCAATGTCGATACCGCCAGGTTGTTGCTTGATGAGGGCGCCAACGTCAATGCCAGCGAAACCTGGGGTGGCCAGACCGCCCTGATGTGGGGAGCTTCCCAGCAGCAGCCGGCTTTGGTCCGACTCCTGATAGAACATGGCGCCAACGTCGATGCGAGGGGAAAGGATCACGACTGGCCCCGCTGGGTGACATCGGAACCCCGTGTCAAACCGCTGGATGAGGGTGGTTATACTGCATTGTTATATGCTGCCAGGGAAGGATGTGAAGGTTGTGTTGAAGCGCTGCTGGATGGCGGCGCCAATATCAACATGCCGGACCTTTGGGGTCAGACGCCCCTGCTTATGGCAACGCTGAACCTGCATTACGACACATCGGCTCTCCTGATTGCGCGCGGTGCTGATGTCAAACGCTGGGACTGGTGGGGCCGCACCGCCTTATACAACGCGATAGACCTGCACTTACTGACCAGCAGCAGCCGCGGAGACCTGCCCTCAACCGATAAACTGACAGCCTTGGATATTGCCAGGGCATTGCTAGAGAAAGGCGCCTACGTCGATATGCGCTTGAAGCAAGAACCGCCATTCCGTGGTGGTGATCGCGGTTATACCGATGGCAGCCCGGATTCACGCGTGTTGAGTGGTGGCGCAACTGCGCTGCACAAAGCCGCCAAGGCCGGTGATATAGAGGCGGTAAAACTGTTGCTGGAGCACAAGGCGCGTGTCGATATCGGCAACATTATGTACGAAGTGACTCCTGTTCTGGCAGCCGCAGGGGTCTGGCGTGTGTACGGCATTTTCAGGGAGGTGCCTATTTCCGGAGAATTTACGACCGGTGCAGAGGCCGCGGAGATCGTGAAGCTGTTGCTGGATGCTGGAGCCAACATCAATGATCGTGCGGCCAATGGCCAAAATGTTGCTCATGGCGCGGGAAAGGCTGGTTGGAACGAAGTGCTGCAATTAGCTCATGACCTCGGTGTGGATCTTGATGCCCCTGACGTTGGCGGCCACACGCCACGCGACTTGGCCATGCTGAAGGGTCATACCGAAACAGTGGCGTTTATTGACGAGCTGCTAAGCAAATAGCCCAGTGGTAATAAAGAAAGTGAACTTAAAAAAAGTGACAATAAACATTACCTGCACAACATTGATCCTGGTTTTGTCCCTGATAGGTTTCAGTGCCAATGCACAGGTAGCGAATGATGCGTCTATCCAGAATGCAATTATTGCGGCGTTACCGGAGGGGGTGACGCCCGAAAAGGCGACATCAGATGAGATCGCACAGGCGGCCACAACGCTTGCTTTCAGCATGGAAGGTAACCTGGAGGCCAATGTGACCCAGGTGATGGTTTCTCTCGGAGAGTTGGCCAAAGCGGGGAAATTCCTAAATGCTCCGCGGTTTGGAGACAAGAACCCAACAGGACGTTTTTACCTCAAGGTATTAAATCTGGCGTCCAGTAATCTGGATGTGTCTTCCAGTACCTATTACGGTCTGACTGTGCAGGATATGACTCGCCTGGCAGCCGCCGCAAGGGCAGGAATGAATTTTCTAAATGGCGCAAAAAGTAATGCCATTACGCGAAAGTAGAGTCGTTGTATTTGAGCGAGTTATACGTTGAGTAATTAGCCCTCATGCTAATTGAAGTACAACGGAGTCAGCGTCATTTGATTGCAAAAATCCACTGACGCTGACTCCGATGAGTCCCGTCTTCTCAGCCTCTTACGTGAGTGTTAAACCAGCCCACCATCCGCGTCCAGGCTTCTGTGGCAGCTGCGTCGTTGTAGCGTTCGGGTGTAGCATCGTTGAAGAAGCCGTGTACTGCACCAGGATAGAGGTGACCTTCGTGCGTGACGCCCGCTGCTGACAAGGCCGCATCGAAAGCAGGCCAGGCTTCGACTAATCGTGTGTCCAGTGCGCCATGCTGAACGAGAATAGCTGCCTTGATTTTTGCAGCGTCCGCATCAGGGACTGCGCCACCGTAAAACGGCACCGCTGCCGCGAGATCTGCTCCGAGCCGCACAGCCAACTGATTCGACACGCCACCGCCATAACAGAAGCCGGTCACACCAATCTTGCCCGTGCAGTCTTCTCGCCCTTTCAGCCACAGTGCGCTGGCGACGATGTCCTCGAAGCGCTTACCTGCATCGAGGCCGTTGAATAGTTGTCCGCCCTGGAAGTCATCCCCGGGATAACCGCCCACCGAGGTGAGTACGTCAGGCGCAAAGGCCATAAAGTTGGCCATTGCCAGGCGGCGGGCGACGTCTTCGGTGTGCGGATTGAGCCCGCGGTTTTCATGTACCACGATAATGCCCGGTAGCTTGGCCGGCGTTTCAGAACGACTGTCAGCGCTGAACGGGCGGACCAGATAACCCTTGATAAAGCCGTGCCCCTGCGGTGATGGCAAAGTCACGTAACTTGCTGTGATCCGCTCATCGTCACGGGCAATCTGCTGCCCCATAGCGTAGTCCGGCATTAGTGCTTCCACAATGGTGCTGGCGGTGAGGCCAGCCACAGCAAACTGCTTCGCCCTGCTCAGGAAAGCCCGGCGACTGATCTCACCATGGATGTACTGGTTGTAGAGTTCGATAGCTTCAGTTGGAACTGTGCGTCTTTCTTTTGATGACATGGTGCGACCCCCTCTGTTGGATTGACGGATGACGATAGCACATTTTTGCGATGCCGCGGATTCGGAAAGGCTGATCATGAGTGTCGGGAGGAGCGTGTGTATAGTATCCACGATCTGGACTATTGAAATGCAAGATGACCGCTCTCCCTGCCCGAACGGTCGCGGATGACATTCGCGCGAAGGAAT
>CAIYIP010000321.1 GCA_903926285.1 uncultured Gammaproteobacteria bacterium | reverse complement strand
CTGTAGCTGGAACGGTGTTCAGGCTAGGGCTGGTCGTTCCTCGCAACCTGCCGCTTTCAATCAGTGCATCATCCAATTCGGTATCAAGAGCAATTGCTGCTGTGCCGCTTACATTGCTCATGCAAACTTTTATACCATTGAGCGTTCCATTGACTGCATCAGTAGTTATGCCTATCAAACCACCGAAAGGATTTTGTGGCAATGCCTCTGAATCAGTTGCATTTGGATCTCCTGCAATAAATCCGGCGGAGCGCAGATTCTGGAAGAAATAGGTAGTTTCTCCGCCTCCTGCAAATGTATTCGCTAGTGCAGCATCAATCGCACCATTGCTTGCTGTTGGGCCTGCTGTGGCTGGCCATGCATCGCCTCGAGTTTTGGCTCCGGGATCATCACCTGGCAAGCGCCCGTATCTATCCTGGTAAGAAAATGTTGCTGCAGCCAAGCCATTGAAGCTGTTGACTGCCTGCTTGACTCTGGAGTTTTCGATCAGTTGCTGCCCTTGCAAGACACCGCCAAGCAACAGGCCGATAATTACCAGGACAATCGCAATTTCTATCAGCGTGAAGCCTTTATGTTTCCTGGAGAGATTGATGCGTCCAGTTTTCATAAACTTTACCCTTAGTTGTTAATTATATGCCCTTAATATTCATGGGCGACTTTTTAAAGGTTCACATTAATGGCTGTTACGCAGAGCTGCAATATGTAGGTTTTTTTTACAGATTTGCAGGAAGAGTCAGTATGAAGCGTAACGGACTGTCAGGCGCTGCAATTGCGGCAAGATCGCCGCCAGCAGCATTAGCCTGTTGCCTTGCCTGGTACAATCCTATGCCGCGGCCACTGCCATGCTCGCTCCAGAAGGGTTCAAATAATCGTTCAGGCCAGGGAAAAGGCGCGCCATGGATGTCTTCAATGCTGGTTGCGACTTTTTCGTCCTGCACCTCTATGACAATCCTTAATTCCGTGCGTAGTTTGTCTTTTTTACGGGCTTGAGTGGAATAGTTGCCCAGCAGGTTATCAACGATGGTCAGTAATTGATCTTTATCCATTCCCACTAGCGCCTCTCCGAGTATCGTGACAGGGAGGTCATACAGGCTTGCGGTCTGCTGCAGAATTTTTTCCAAGGCAAGCTTTGGAAGTTGCATAAGGTTAGGCTGGTTCATTTTTGTGGGCTTGTCGTTGAGCGCTCTTAGCATGTGCTCGGCACGATCACGTACGGCAGGAATTGCTGTGCGTAGGCTGGTCAGGAGTTTTTCCTCCTGTCCGGGTTGGGTCGCCTGTAATTGGTCAGCAGACAAGCTCAAAAGCTGGACCATGTTTTTGACATCATGTTTGAGGAAGACCGTCATCTTGGCTGTCTGATCGAAGGCACGTTGAACGGTACCAAGTTTGATCCAGAGATTCATGCGAATGAGAAGAAATAGGCTGTCAGCCTGTGCATTGCTGAAATAACGTTGTTCCCAACCTTTCTTGTGCCGATACATTTGTACTAGCAGACTGATCTCCTGAACTTCGAATTTCTTCTCAAGCATTTGACCGGTTTGTAGTCCGTGGGTTTCGGTAACCTTTGTGCCAAACCATTCCAGTTGCCATGCAAAGCCTAAAAAACCGGCTTTTTTTAAAATCGGCCAACATTCCCGTAGAAAATCTGGCAGGTCATAAGCAAGGTCTTCATTAAGCTGGATCAATTCGCGGGTGCGTTGCAATTGCATACGATACTGATACAGCAGCCAGCCCGTAGCGGCAAGAATCGAGCTGCCGATGATAATAAGGTAGGGATAGAGATCAGTTGTCGTCACGAGTGATCTGGAATTTTTTCATGAAGTAATAAATGCTCTCGCGCTTGATGCCGAGTTTCTCTGCACTTTTATAAATGTTAAAGCCTGTATCCTTAAGTACCTGCCGGACAAGTTTTTCTTCGGCTTCCTCGCGCACAGCCTTTAGTCCATCGGTGTAACGGGCGCTTAGTTGCAGCCGGGCTTGGCCATCCGCCAACATGTCCTGTTCCTTGCGGTGGAACAGAAAAGCCCGTTGTATTGCTGCGACTATTTTTTCCGAAGAAGCGGGTTTGGATAAAAAATCAAAAGCCCCTTCACGAATAGCTTCAAGCGCCGATTGCTCTTCATCCTGGCCAGTGAGCACAATAATTTTTATGTTTTGATGTTCGGCGCTCATCGTGTGGATCAAAGCCAGGCCTTCAAGAGTGGTGTGTGCGACGGGCGGAAGTCCCAGATCGACTATCGCAACTGCAATTTGCTGTTGCTGGGTCAATTTATTGAGAGCATCAGGTCGGGATTCCGCCTCTGCGACTTCATAACCTTCCAGTTCAAGCATATTACGCAGCATCATGCGCAAGACAGGATCATCTTCGACCAAAAGCGTACAGCCTTTTGATGCTGCTATGCTGGTGTCCTGTATCTCACCTTCAAGAAGGTCTACATGTTTGCTCATGGCAGTTTTCCTGCGCTGATCATTTTATTGAACAGGACGTAAGGAGATAACCAGACCATTTGATCATCGAACTGATCTTCTGCATATTCAGCAGAAACAAATTCATTATCAGAGGCAACATTATACGTGCCCAGCGTGGTGCTGCCGTTGCCCGCATTGGCTTGTTCATTGGCAGAGGCATAAATCGCCCAGTCGGCTCCCATTGAGATAACCAGCGCAGGCAACATTGTTGCGAGTTCGCTGCCACTCGTACAAGCCGAGGAAGAACAGACTTTCAACATATTGGTTTGCGCGAGTTGCGTGCCTGCATTAAAAAAAGCCTGGATTGAATTTTTATCAGTAAACGCAGGACTGGTTGTGGTAGCAACTGAATACCGCAACGGGTTGCCCCAGGGATCCAGCAACAAGCCATCCGGGTTGACTGTACCATTAAGGCTAAGCGTAGCCGATGGTACGAAGCCATTGGGGCTTGTGCACACAGGTCCACCAATGGG
>CAIYIP010000320.1 GCA_903926285.1 uncultured Gammaproteobacteria bacterium | reverse complement strand
CTCACCGTCGGCAGCTGAACGTGCGCAGGCGAATGTGCAGATTCTCATCACAGCACTTGCCGGCAGCATTACCAAAGCCAAGACGGAAGGCGAGGAAGGTGATCTCGAAACAGCAATCAATAAGTTGATCTTGCGTGATCTCCTCGAACAACAGGAGCAGGAAGAAGAATCCAACCGCGTGCAGCTCATGACCTTACATGCGGCCAAAGGCCTCGAGTTTCCGTTTGTGTTTATCATGGGCATGGAAGAAGAATTACTACCGCATCGCAACAGTATCGAAACCGGCACCATCGAAGAAGAACGCCGCCTTGCCTACGTGGGTATCACACGGGCGCAGCGTATGCTGACGTTTACGCTGGCCAGCCAACGCAAGCAGTACGGGGAAATACTCGAAACCACACCCAGCAGATTTCTTGAAGAGTTGCCGCAGGACCTGCTGGAATGGGACGGCCGCAAGAGTGAT
Source organism: uncultured Gammaproteobacteria bacterium (assembly GCA_903926285.1). Classification (GTDB taxonomy): domain Bacteria; phylum Pseudomonadota; class Gammaproteobacteria; order Pseudomonadales; family Pseudohongiellaceae; genus CAILUG01. Next base: position 2,551 of record CAIYIP010000320.1, on the reverse strand, counting down.
ATGACGCCCGAAAAATCCCTCGAACGTGGCAAGGAAACCTTGTCGCGGCTGAAGAGTCTTTTTGATTAGGAAGTGGCGAATGCGGATGACGCAAGCTTGCAGAAGGCGATGAGCGGTTGCTTGCTGCAGAGTTTCCACTCCTGCAGCAAGCCATCAACAAACTTATGGTGCGGGTTGTGCGGCCTTCACAAGGTAATCGACCGTAGCCTTGATGTCGTCCGGTGAGCAATCTGCACACAAACCCTTGGCCGGCATCGCATTGTTATTAAAACCATTGATCGCACTTTCGTACAGCGCATCCATACCCTTGGCTATGCGTGGCGCCCAGGCTTCTACATTGCCATAAACGGGTGAGTTATTGACCCCACTGCCGTGGCAGGCGAAACAAAAGGTTTCATACACCATTTGGGGGTCTTTCGGGCCTGTATTGACACTGGCTAGGACGATGCTGGCTGCACACGGGGTTCCCATTACACAAACTTCAGCTGGATGCTGGATGCGCGCCTTGATTTCATCTTCAACCGCAGCTGAAGCCGGGCCGCCGCCAAAAACAGCCAGAAACCCTATTACTATCAACGCCAACCTGCTTGCACTGGAAAAAGTCTTACGCGACACGTTACTTACCTCTTGGCTGGGATGTCCTGAGCCGGAACATCTTTGAAATCTGAAATTGTGAAACCTGGCCCTGCCAGGTACAAAGGCCGACAATTATAGATGGAAACGCGGTTAACCGGAACTGCAGGGTTCAAGGGAAAAGGGATTTCCCGGGGCAAACAGCCATCGGCCCGATCAGCGTGTTATCGAAAACCGGATGGGTACGCTACTGTAATAGATATCGTTGGGGGCGCTGGCAGGCGCATAACCAACATAAACCCTGATTTCCTGCCCCGCCAGACCAGCGCTGCCTCCTTTCAGGTCTTCCACAACCGTAATTTTTTCCAGCGCCGCCAGGGTGCCCTGGCGATAGGCAACCATATCTGCCAGCCTGCCACTGAAAGGCACAAAACTACCGGCACTGTTTTTTACGTATTGCGCGCCATTGCTCAGGGTCGCTAACACATAGGTTGAACCGGGCAAGCCGACATGGGCCGGAACGGGTGCAATCTGCGCTTTTACATCAATCAGTTCCTGGGCGGAAAAACTGCTGCGATAGTTGACGCCATCAACTGAAGCGCCGCCAGAAAACAACATGGGTGTCACCTGGGCGCTGGCATTGGTATTTATTACAGCGCCGAGTATTGGCAGGGTAGAGTCGGTCATCGTGATCAGGTAATTGCCTACGTTACCTGCACACTTCTCTGGTACGACATACGTGTTGGCGAGGAGCAGATAGTCGCCTGCACGCAGACTCTGGGCGACGCGGGCATCGCAGGCGCCATTAAAATCATCGAATATCAATGGGTCTCCCAGCGAGGCATCGGTAATGATCAATACTGAATCGAGCGCAGTGGACTGCATCTGGATATTCACGTAGGAATCCTGCTCCAGCCGGAATTTATACACATCCACATAACTCGTATCATCGCTGCCACCGTACAGGTCCATGATCCGGCAGTCTCCTGACTGCAGGGCATCATCCACGCGGCTGTTGAGCTTTATAGCCGCAATGTAACAGTTGCCCGGTGCAGTGTATAAAGAACTAGCCGCCGCCAAATCATCTGGCTGCAAGGTAGTAATGTCTCCAACGGATGACGCCATGATGGATGCTAACTGGTTCTCGTGAGCAAGACCCAAGGCATGCCCAAGCTCATGTAATGCAACCCGACCAAAGTCCTTGGCCGATCTGCTTGGGCCCGAATAGATATCCCAGCTGAATTTGCTGTTAAAAATAATGTCCGTTTGCCGGAGGTAATCAAATCCTAGAGTTCCGGGTGCGGTGAGGGTAAGAGTTATCGCCAGCACATTATCGCCAAACTCATTGCCACATACGGTAGTACCGAAGTCGGCGCTGTTTCTCGCATCGCCATTTCCAGCCGGAAAGCCGAGGCCTCTCGAATTGCGGCCATAGCCAACGCAAGGATCTAAAGGCGTGGAATTAACCTCAAAGGTGAAATCAGTAAGAGCTGTCCACTGCGCCATGGCGCCAACAAACGCAGATGACCAGCTTTGCCCTGTCGGCGCAACGCCCGGTATAGCCACATGGAATGTAGTGCGTCCCCCGCTCCATTTTGCCCCGAGGAAATTGAAGGCCATGACCGCTGTGGCAGCACAACACGAGAGCGTGAGGAAAAGCAGCTTATAGGGAGGCAGGCGCATGTATTATTCCCCCAGTAAACTCTGTACTGCAGCAACGAAGTCTTCCAGGGGATACTGTTGGGACTTTGGAAACCTTGCTGTTATTGCTTCCTCGCTAAAATTCATCGCCTGCATTTTTTTCATCAGCTGATTATCGCCCTGATCCAGCAACGCGTAATGCGGGTGATTGCGTAAATCGAGGTATGCAAGGCCATCATCACCGGTAAAGATGGGGAAATAACCCTGTTCCCAACCGGTCAAGGGATTAACCTGGTGACTGTCGGGATCGGTAACAAAATACAGGCCATGCTCGCCG
>CAIYIP010000319.1 GCA_903926285.1 uncultured Gammaproteobacteria bacterium | reverse complement strand
CCCAGGTTCTGGATCACCACTCTTTTGCTGCTGAATTTGATGGCAACAAGCCCGTCCAGATCCATGGCGTTGAAACCAAAGTTGAATGGACCACCCCGCACACCTACTTCTACGTTGAAGTTGAAACTGACATAGGTGATATCGAAGTATGGGCTATGGTAATGGGCAGCCCTAACGGGCTGATGCGTCGTGGCTGGACCAGCAATACTCTTGTAGTTGGTACAGAAGTAATCATCAAAGGCACTCAAGCCCGCGATGGCAGCTTCAAAGGCAATGCACAGGCAGTAATTATTGCTGAAAACTGCCAGCGCCTGTTTGCCGGCACCAGCCAGCGCGATTTCGTAGAAGATGAAAGCGCACCTACAGCAGAAGAATGCGTTGTAGAGTAATACTCTGCACAGTAGTAAAAAAGGAAAGTTGGCAATCGCGCATTCCCAGGGGGTTTATTGTGCAAATTAGTTGGAAGAAAACTTTACTTGCTGCTGCAACATTAGTTGCGCTGCAGTCCATTACAGCCGTGCAGGCGCAACCGCCTGCTGCTGAAGATCAACCACGCACCGAGTCACCGCGTCTTGCCGATGGCACCATCGATTTTGGTGGTAATGGCGTCTGGAGCCTGCCTTGGGTAACCGACTTCGCAGTCAGAATGCCTGGCGCTAAAGAAGGTGAGCAACCTCCTATGCTGGCCTGGACCAAGGCCATGTTTGATTACAACAAGGGCAACAGCGTCAAGTACGATCCAGAAGGCTTTTGCTTGCCACCCGGTGGACCCCGTTCAATGGGCACACCATATCCTGTAGAAATCATCCAGGATCGTGACCGTATCGTGCTCATATTTGAAGGCGGCGGGCATGTATGGCGCGAAATCCATATGGATGGTCGTCCACACCCAGAAGGTGATGAGTTGAACCTGACCTATTTCGGCCACTCCACGGGCAAATGGGAAGGCGATACTCTGGTTGTAGATACCGTAGGCTTCAACGAAAAAACCTGGCTGGATTTTGGTGGTTACATGCATACCGACCAACTGCACACCGTTGAACGCTTCTCACGTCCATTCAAGGAAGTTTTACATTACGAATCATTAATTGATGATCCAGGTGCTTACAGCAAACCATGGACTGTTGGTTGGGATATTGACTGGTCCGATGGCCAGGAACTCGCTGATTATGTGTGCCAGGAAAACAACAAGTTCCTGCTCGACATGCATGACGACCTCGGCTTGCCGTTCTTTGAAAAATCAGCAGGTCTGTAACAGTTTACTGCTTACAAAGTTTTAAAAAAGCCCGGCATTGACCGGGCCTTTTTTATGTCTGTCACTTTGGTATTGCCCTATTAAACGAGTGCAGCTGCAGGCTCAAGGCTCAGGTCAATCAATTCCCTGCTGCGCTCCTGCTGCTGAATGTGCCACATGCTGGCATACAGGCCATCTTTTGCGAGCAGGCCCTGGTGAGTACCACTTTCCACTATCCGGCCCTTGTCGAGCACCAGGATGCGGTCTGCATCCACTACCGTAGAGAGGCGATGGGCGATTACAAGGCTTGTGTGTCCTCTTGCTACATCGCGCAAGGCTTCAAGAATACCGCGCTCGGTTTTGCTGTCGAGCGCAGAGTGGCCTCATCAAAAATCAGAATGGCAGGTTTTTTCAGAATGGTTCTCGCAATAGCGACGCGCTGCTTTTCTCCACCAGACAGTTTCAATCCACGTTCACCCACCATCGTTTGCGCACCCTCGGGCAACTGCTTGATGAAATCGTTCAACTGAGCATGACGGATTGCTTCCCAGATTTCTTCTGCACTCGCATCAGGGCGGCCGTATTGAATATTATTGAAAATGGTGTCGTTAAACAGCACGGTATCCTGCGGCACGATACCAATCGCCTTGCGCAAGGAAGTGATTTGTAGATCACGAATATCTACGCCACCCACCTTGATGCCCCCGCCATTGCAGTCATAAAAACGAAACAGCAGTTTAACGAGCGTAGACTTGCCGGAACCACTGGCACCAACCACCGCGACTTTCTCACCCGGTGCAATGCGGAAGCTGATGTCCTTGAGAATTTCGCGCTCAGCGTTGTAATGAAAATCGACTTTGTCGAATACGACTTCCGGGAGATCTGCATGCAGTGGCAAAGCATCAGTCTTTTCAGTGATGCGCGACTTTTCGTTCAAGAGGTCAAACATCTTCTCGATGTTCGTGAGCGCGCCCTTGATTTCGCGATATACGAAGCCGAGAAAATTCAGCGGAATAAACAGCTGCATCATGAACGTGTTGATCAGCACAAAATCGCCCAGCGACATACTGCCCGCAACAACGCCGCGCGCTGCCAGCCAGAGCATGGCGGTCATTGACATCGCCACAATTGCGGCTTGCCCGCCATTCAATGCAAACAGGCTGGTGCGACTGTTGCGTTTGGCTTCCTCCCAGGTCGCGAGCTCTCGGTCATAATGATCAGCCTCGTATTGCTCATTGGTGAAATACTTCACTGTTTCATAATTGAGCAGGCTGTCGATAGCACGATTGTTAGTAGCAGAATCCGCCTTGTTCATATCACGTACATATTGGGTTCTGCGCTCAGTTGCGACTACTGAGAACACCACATAGACCACCAGCGCCAAAAATATGATTCCCGCAAAGGCCAGTCCGTAATTGGCAAGAAAAATCACAATCACCACCAGCAGCTCGAACAGCGTGGGAATAATGTTGAAGATCATGAATCGCAGCAAAAAACTGATGCCGGAAGTGCCACGCTCAATATCGCGCGATAAACCTCCCGTGCGGCGATTGAGATGAAAATCCAGATCCAGGCCATGTAAATGATTAAAGGTCTTGAGGCTGATACGACGGATGGTACGTTCGGTAACGCGACCGAACATGGTGTCGCGCAATTCGTTGAACAGCACATTCATGAAGCGTGCAATTCCATAAGCAAGAATCAACGCTACTGGAACCGCAACAAGTGCAGTTTCAGTATTCTGGTTATCGAGACCATCCACAATATATTTGAGAAAAAACGGCAAGCTGATTGTTGCGAGCTTGGCAAGCCCAAGAAACCCAAACGCCATCGCAGTCCGAAACTTGTATTCCATGAGGTATGGCACGAGCATGTGCACTACATGCCACTTCATGTCCATGCCGGATATGTCAGTTGCTTGGGGTTTTGGCATTGAGGAACCTTTGGCTTCTTGCGATTTATACAGCTGTTACAGAACCAAGTTGTTACGAGACTGCTGTTACGAAACTATTGCTACGCAACTGTGCAAGGCCTGGATTAAAACGTTTCGAGACGCGACCTGATACTGGCTTCAATGCCCTTACTGTCGAGACCACACTCCGCCAGCATGTCGGGTGCACGGCCATTTTCAAGAAAAATATCAGGCAGGCCCAGATTGAGTACCGGAACTTGCAGGGCATGGGCTTGCAAAAATTCATTCACACCGGAACCGGCACCACCTTTGATGACATTTTCTTCAACAGTCACGAGCAACGCGTGGGATTGCGCCAGCTGCTGCAGCAACTCAACATCCAGCGGTTTGACAAAACGCATATCAACTACCGTTGCATCAAGCTTTTCTGCAGCTTCCTGCGCTGCCTTCAGTAACGTACCAAAGACCAGCACGGCAACAGCATGGCCTTTGCGCACAACGCGGGCTTTGCCAATCTCCAGGTGCGTTAAAACTTTATTCAAGCTGCAGCCTGTAGCCTTGCCGCGGGGATAACGTACTGCTGCTGGCCCGCCATGCCGATAACCCGTATAGAGCATGTCGCGGGTTTCATTTTCATCACTGGGGGTCATTATCAGCATATTGGGCAGACAACGCAGATAACTCAGATCAAAACTGCCGGCATGAGTCGGACCGTCCTCACCGACAAGACCAGCCCTGTCGATTGCAAACAATACATCGAGATTCTGCAACGTTACATCGTGGATCAACTGATCGTAAGCACGCTGCAGAAACGTGGAGTAGATGGCGACCACAGGCTTGAGGCCTTCGCAGGCCAGGCCAGCGGCAAATGTCACCGCATGTTGCTCTGCAATCGCTACGTCAAAAAATCGGTCAGGATATTTATCTTCAAACTCGCGCATCCCCGACCCTTCACCCATGGCCGGCGTAATGGCCATCAACCTTGCGTCCGCTGCCGCCATTTCGCATAACCAGTCACCAAATACCCTGGAGTAGGTTGGAACATTATCGCTGTCAGTCCGCTGTTTTTCGGCTTGCGGCACAATCTTGTTAAGCGCATGCATGCCATAAGGATCTTCTTCGGAAGGACGATAACCCTTGCCTTTGCGTGTAATGATGTGAAGCAGACGCGGACCTTTCATATCCTTGATGTTGCGCAGGATCTCGATGAGGCCATTCAGGTCGTGACCATCAATCAGGCCGAAGTAATTGAAGCCCAGCTCTTCAAATATGGTCGCAGGCGACACCATGCCTTTCATATATTCCTCTGCGCGGTGTGCAGCTTTCATTGCCGGCGGCAAGGCCGACAACACGCGTTTGCCACCATCACGCAGAAAGTTGTACGGCTTGCTGGCCCACATACGCGCGAAGTAACTCGACAACCCGCCAACATTGCGCGAAATAGACATGTTGTTGTCGTTCAGCACGACGAGAATATCGCTACCAAGATCGCCGGCATGATTGAGGGCTTCGAATGCCATGCCTGCGGTCATTGCCCCGTCACCGATCACGGCCACAACCTTGCGATTACTGTGCTGCTTTTCCGCAGCGACCATCATCCCGAGCGCCGCACTGATCGAGGTGCTGGAATGACCGACACCGAACGTATCGTATTCACTTTCCTTGCGGCTGTTGAATGCAGCAAGACCACCGGCTTGCCGTATCGTGAGCATGCGTTCACGTCGACCCGTCAGAATCTTGTGCGGATAACTTTGATGCCCGACATCCCAGACCAGGCGATCATCAGGTGTGTTGAACACATAATGCAGCGCTATCGTCAGCTCCACTACGCCCAGCCCGGCACCAAAATGACCGCCGGTTTTACCCACTGTATACAGCAGAAACTCGCGCAGCTCCTTTGCCAACCCGGTTAATTGCGCAAGCTCGAGATCACGCAATTCATGAGGACTG
>CAIYIP010000318.1 GCA_903926285.1 uncultured Gammaproteobacteria bacterium | reverse complement strand
GGCTACTTCGTCATGCGTTTCATCCCACAGGCGGGTATTGACCCAGCCGAAGATCGGTCCCAACAACTCGTTGAAGTAGAGCGTGTTGTCGGCGTCGGTGGCGAAATTCAGGTGATGCGTCGCGTAGCATGTGTCGATAAGCTCGAACTTCTGCGTTTTCGGATCGAACACGGAAGCCTGGCGGTTGCTGCGGGTCAGCGGGTAGTACTGGACGAACTTGTTGGTAGAGGCCGGGTCGCTGCACCAGGCCGGGTTCTCGTTGCGAATCTTGGAGGTGTTCCACACGCGACCATCGGGACCCATCATCGGGTTGTGCGGATCGGACGGGTTTTCCATGCCCCACAGGTGTTCCATGCCCCAGAAGTTGGAAGGGTTGCCCGGAGCCGGGAAACGCGAGCTCACTTCGCGTGGATCGTCGCGGGTGGGAATCTCGAACTTGTAGTTGTCGTTGGTAACCGGGTCCACAACTTCGATCGTACCGTGGCCGGACGACACGGCGTACAGCGGGCCGTAAGCGTTCACGGTGGGATTGTTCTTGTCGGTGGAGATGATGTCATGCATGAAGTCCTGCGGACCGCCGATGTCCCACAAGGTGACAACCACATTGCGCTCAATGCCTTTCGGACGCGGTGGCATCGGCGGCACGGCACCAGACTCTACCTTGCGGGTCCAGTCGGCCATTGTCTTGGCCATACCATCCATACCGAAGCTCAGGAATGCGCCCTGCATGCTGCCGCCGCGCACGCCCAGCGAGGTGCGGTAGATCCAGGCTTCCTCGTGTGTGTCAAAGCCCAGCGCATCCATGTGGTCAAGGCTGCGGGTCAACTGGTTGCCCAACTGGTGGCAAAAGTTGCAGTCTTTCTTGAAGCTGTGCATCCAGCTGGCCTGGCTCGCCACAGTGGGCAGAAAGCCGTTGCCACCAGCGGCGACAGGGCCAGTGCCGGGGAACAGGTCCTTGCTGGGCACTTCAAGCAACGAAAGCCAGTAGTCACCCGGATAAACCTTGGCGGCATCCTGGGGCGTCGCTGCTATTACGGCAGTCAGTGCCAGATCGGTATCGCCAGGACGGCCTTCAACTTTTGCTGAATCGGTCAGTCCATAGCCGCGCACCCATACGTTGTAGGTCGCGTTGGGAAGTTGCGGCAGCGAGAATTTTCCTTCGTCGTCGGTCACGACAATCTTGATAAGCGGGGTATTGGTTTCTTTGGTTTCAGCGATGACCCATACACCTGCTTCAGGACCATTGCCGCTATTGACCGTTCCGGTGATGAAACCCTCGGGATAGGCCCTTTCACCAACCAGGGGTACCTGGGCTAACGACACACCACTGACCAGTAACGTGGTGATTGCCGCAATTGAATGCATAAGTTTCTTCATAGTTCCTCCAAAGGTATCCCTGAGTTTAGTGAGCTTCTGATTTTATTATTTGAACTTGTAGCTTGCGCAGTAAAAAGACTGCCACGGGAGCGGGCGAGTATAACCCAGCTTCACAAAAGCAAAACATCTTTCAGGCTTTTGATTCCTGGATTTTTTCACTCTCTTAAGCCCCAGCAATCACTTGCACAAATTCTGCACAAAGACCACTGAAACGATCAGTGCGCTAACAAGGAAGCGTGTCCTTTTACGCATGAATAACGCTAGAATACAGCCCTCTTTGCTCCATTGCCCGGCTTTTATCAGCAGTAAGACATGAGGTCCCAATGTCCAAAATCATTTCCACCTACAACCTGCAAATATCCCAGTTTCTTTACGACTTTATCGAGAAGGAAGCTGCACCTGGCACCGGCATCACCGCTCCGGCATTCTGGGAAGGCCTGTGCAGCGTGCTCGACAAGCTCGGGCCGCGTAACAAGGCCTTGCTTCAGCGCCGCGACGACTTGCAGGCGCAGATTGACGCGTGGCACCGCAAGCATGACGTCGCGTATTACCTGGCCAACCGTGACGTGTACAAAAAATTTCTGCAGGATATCGGCTACCTCGTTCCCGTAGGCCCTGACTTCAAGATAGGCACCCGCAGCACTGACTACGAAATTTCGATTGTTGCCGGTCCACAACTGGTAGTACCTGTCGTCAATGCGCGTTATGCAGTTAATGCCGCCAACGCACGCTGGGGTAGTCTGTTCGATGCCCTCTACGGCACTGATGTCATCAGTGAGACAGACGGCGCGCAAAGAACTGCGCAGTACAATCCCCAACGTGGCCAGAAGGTCATCGACTACGCCGACGAATTTCTGGATCAGGCCATTCCACTCAAACGCAGCCGTCACTGCCAGGTCGCTGAATACAGGCTCGTCAATGAAAACGGCCATATCGTTGTTGAAGCCGAATTGAAAGACCGCACCACTACCGGCCTTTCCAATCCTGACAAACTGGTCGGCTTCCAGGGCAGCTTCACCACGCCGGCCACGATGCTGTTCTCGAACCACGGCCTGCATCTTGAAATCCAGCTGGATGCCGAACACCTGATCGGCAAGCAGCACCATGCCGGCGTCAAGGACGTCTACATGGAATCTGCGATGACCACAATCCAGGACTGCGAAGATTCAGTCGCCGCAGTTGATGCTGCAGACAAACTGGCGGTGTATCGCAACTGGCTAGGTTTGATGCAGGGTACGCTCGAAGAGAAATTCATCAAGGGCGACAAGATTATTGCGCGCAAGCTCAGCCCCGACCGCGTCTACAAAGGCACCAGCGGCGAAACCGTCACCATGCAAGGCCGCAGTCTGTTGCTCGTGCGCAACGTTGGCCATCTGATGACCACCGATGCCGTGCTCGACAAGAGTGGCCAGGAAATTCCAGAAGGCATACTGGATGCCATGGTTACTACATTTTGTGCCCTGCACGATATCAAAGGCAACAGCCCGTTCAAAAACAGCCGCGAAGGCAGCATCTACATCGTCAAGCCTAAAATGCACGGCCCTGAAGAAGTCGCCTTTACCAACGATTTGCTCGATGCTGTCGAAGATGTATTTGGACTCAAGCGCAACACCATCAAGGTAGGTGTGATGGATGAAGAGCGCCGCACTTCAGTCAACCTGAAGGAATGTGTGCGTGCAGTAAAAGACCGTATCTTTTTCATCAACACGGGTTTCCTCGATCGCACCGGTGACGAGATCCATACCAGCATGCTGGCCGGGCCGTTCCTGCCTAAGGATGCAGTCAAAGGCCAACCCTGGATCAGTGCTTACGAAAACTCCAACGTCGACGTGGGCATTGCTGCGGGTTTTACCGGCAAGGCGCAGATTGGCAAAGGTATGTGGGCGAAGCCCGACATGATGGCCGACATGATGGCGCAAAAAGTGATTCATCCCAACATGGGTGCCAACTGCGCGTGGGTGCCCTCGCCTACCGCTGCAACGCTGCATGCGATTCATTATCACCAGATCAATGTCGCTAACACGCAGCGCCAGTTGTCGTCACGCACAAAAGCCAGCGTCGACGACATACTGACGATTCCGCTGCTGCTCAACAAAAAACTCACACCACAGGAAATCCAGGCTGAACTCGACAACAATGCCCAGGGCATCCTTGGCTACGTCGTGCGCTGGATCGACCAGGGCGTGGGTTGTTCCAAAGTGCCTGACATCAACCAGGTAGGCCTGATGGAAGATCGCGCCACCCTGCGTATTTCGAGCCAGCATATTGCGAACTGGCTCTGCCATGGTATCTGCAGTAAGGAACAGGTAATGGATACGCTCAAACGCATGGCAGTGGTTGTGGACCAACAGAACGCCGGCGATCCGCACTACCGTCCGATGGCTCCTGCCTATGACCGCATTGCATTTGCGGCAGCCTGTGATCTGGTGTTCAAAGGCCTTGAGCAACCCAATGGCTACACCGAGCCCTTGCTGCACAAACGCCGTAAGGAATTAAAGCTGAGCTCAGGTTCAAACCTTTAACAATAACGCCAATAACAATATCAACAGAGGGACATTGCATGAAACTGAAACAACTGGTCAAAATTTCCGTTTTGACCTCCGCCGTGCTCGCGCTTGCCAGCACCTCTCAGGCACAACTGGCGGCACCCAATGCTGAAGGCGTAAGCGCGGGTCACACCCATCTCATTGTCCCCGACTTGGCCAAACACCGGGAAATCTGGAAGTCTTTTGGCGGCGTGGAAAAAGCCTCAGGCACTATTCAGTTTCTGCAATTTCCCGGCATGGACATTCTGTTCCGCGAAGCCGCCCCCACTGCGGGTTCTGGAGCAACGTCGGCGAATCACATAGCGTTCTCGGTAAAAAGTTATGCTGACTACAAAGCGAAGCTCGAAGCTGTTAGCGCAACGTTTGTAATCGACAATGCCGAGACTGGCCAGATCCTGGCGGACCTGCCCGACGGGGTGCGTATTGAATTTGTGCTTGATGCTGCCCAGGCGGAACCCATCAAGTTCCATCACACTCACCTGGCCGCTGTTGACCAGGCTGGTTTGCGCGACTGGTACATAAAAGTGTTTGG
>CAIYIP010000317.1 GCA_903926285.1 uncultured Gammaproteobacteria bacterium | reverse complement strand
TGGTCTGGCTTACCGCAACCAACACTCCGCCCATAAGAGTACCGAGGATCATCAGTACCATCGCCATCTCGATCAAACTGAACCCTGACTCGTGAAAAAGATACTTCAAATTTTTTCTCATCATATTGAGAGCCTAGCAGGAATGGCCAATGCGCGAGACTCCGCCATCACGATTCAAGGTAAATGACATGCCGGCACATCCGTTGAAGGTCACGGAGGCTTTTGTAGCTGAAATCAGAGTGTAGATTGTGTTGCTGACCCACTGCTCATTGTTTGTCCCTGTGATGTCCATAAGCCATCCGTGACGGGCAAGCACCACTGCGAAATCATCATGGTATTCATCAGCGTCTTGCAGGGGGGCATCAGGATCACCTGGATAATGTTTAGGGTCAGGTTGTAAGTCATAGTCTGCATCAAGCAGCCTTTTTATTTCCGTGGCAACGTTACTGCCAATGTATGCCATGAGCTCATCGTGGGTAATGGCTATCAGCTGATCATTAAATGCAGCGGGATCAACGGCAGAAGTAGTGAAAAAGTTTGTGTCATTGTCATCGTTGCCGCCTTCGAGGAAATTATCAGCAGACAATGATGCTGCTTCCCTGTTCTGAAAATTTAAACTCTCTCCTGGGGCCAGAATAATCGCAACAATATTGTCAGTGCCGTCGAGTGTCAGGCGGGAAGAAGTAGTTGCATTATCTATTGAGATACGGTTGAGAGCATTTCTATCATCTTCATCCGTTTCAGCGTAAACATAGTGAGGAGCAATGGCATACCAGAACTGCCGATTTGTATCTACATAATAGGAGTTAAAAAAAATTCTATTGCCAGATATCTCGATGTATTCCGGCAAACGCCCCAGATTGACGGAACTGCTGTCACATGCAGTACCGGCTATCCCAGTGTTGCTCGTATCAGGACAGGGGAAAAACCCGGGGCCTCGTGAATTGCTGTAAATCGCTGAGGAATTTGCTGCAAATGCAAGTAGTGCTTCCTTGGCCAATTGTAACTGGCTGCTCAATTCGGCCTGTTGCTGCGCATAAATATCCTGGCGATTATTGAAAGTCCCAAGCATCAATGAAGCGCCGACTATCAAGAAAATCAGCAGTAGGAGTAACATTGCAACACCATTCTGTTTGAAGTTAGGGTGGTTCACTGGAATCGACCTCGGCGGATGCCCCAGTTGCAGGAGACTCAGGGAGTGTACTGCCGGGAACTTGTTCACCCAAGGGGATGGCCGCTTCTGCATAGCTGGTCGTAGCTTGTCCATATACATCATCAGCAGGGGCCAAAGTACGCTGATACGCTTCCTGAATCTCGCCAGTTGATGCCTTCAAGGTCTGCCCGGGCTTGAGCTGAAACCTGCTTGTTCCAATTGCTATGCGCAGGACCACAAGTGGTCCATCAATAGCGAGCCTCATGTTTGACGACAGATTGGCTTCAGCAACAGGTTGATTGTTGAGCCATACAGTATGGCTGCCATCACTGCGAGTCAGAATTCCGCCGAGGGCATATTCAATGGGCGCTGTATCTGCAGCCTCCTGTTCCGCCGTTTCAGGTAACGGTGGGGGGGCAGCTTCCTGAATATCAAAGCCTTTTTCCTGAGTATTTTTCAGGAAGTTGTCGCGTAAAGCATCAAGATGAGCGCGTTCTTCAGGCGACGTAAAAATCTTGCCATGGAATTGTGCCAGGGTTGACTGGCTCATGAGTAACATAAACAAAAAGCAGAATAATTGGAGCCGGCATACTCTGGCTGGCATGACCTTCATCAGGGTTGTGCCTCGGCAGGTGTGGTTACATTGAATGTATACCAGTACATTGAACACGAAGCAGTGAAATTTTTGTCGAGATAATAAAAATTGGTATTACTTTCATCGTTGGCAGTGATCTCGCAGTTTGCCGGCTGCAGTAAATGCGGGCTCCCCAGCAGGTCATCCAGAACGTGAGAAAGGTCCTCCTCGTGCAGCAACGGGAAGCTGATTCCCAGCACACTGCTGTGCAACTTGACGCGCGGCCCTGAGCCATCTGAATTGCTGGCATAAGGTAGCGTCAGTTCAGCTTGTTCGCCGATATCTATGCGAATAGGAAAAAGTTCATGTTGAGTGCGAATTTGCGCGAGCAATTCCAGCAGTTGCAGTCTGTCTTCAGCACCAATCACACCGTTCGTCTGCAAAGTCAGGTACTTGTCGATATATTTACTTGCCGTGACTTCATCTGACTGAATTTTATTCATGGCATTACTTATGTTATTCATTTGATTGCGTGCCTGTTGCAGTCCGGCAGCTGCTGAATTATCAAAATAGTTTGCGCCCCAGAAAATACCGCCAACAAGAAGCAGGCATGCCGCAATAGTCAGGATAGAGCCCTTGATCAGCAATAAATCTCCTCTGTGATATTCATTTATGCTGATCATTGCAGTGTTACCAGCGTTAGTTCCAAAGTGAAAGGTGCTCTTATCTCGCCATCCGTCACCAGCGTCGTTACGCTGATGTCCGTTCGCACATCAGTAGGCATCCGGCTCGCGTAGACCGAAATGCCGGGATTTACAGATAAGGCAGAAACAAACTTCACAACCTTGTCCTGGGCCTCCCTGAAACTGCTCGGTGAATATGCCTGGCCTTCAATAATAATTTTCAACTGGCTGCGTTCATCCAACAGGTAACGCAGCATACTGTTTGCCTCACTTAAACCTTCCAGAGCTGGAGCAGATGTATTGGGGTCCGTTGCCGAGTCAGCTGGAATTTCTGTTAATGACCAATCAATTGTAGTCAGTCGTAGGCCTGGCGATGTGGCCAGAGCGGCACTGATCATATTCATTGCTGATACAGGTGAATGAATCTGTTTTGCGATTTTTTCCTGAGTAAGGACTACCAGTTCCATTTCCTGAGAGGATGCGGGGATAGCCGGAAAATCCCTGACAAGTGTATCGTATCGGTTCTGGAGCGAAACAATCTGATTCGTGAAAGATGCTTGCTCCTGCCACTGTGTTCTTATCTTGAGAGCGACTGGAATATTGATGGCAAAAGTGAGCAACAGAATCATGCTGGCACTAAAGGCAAAGTAATAGCCCAGAGTTTTAAGATCATGAAAGCGGGTGCTGGCCGTTGGTGCATAAATATTAGCTGGACGGCCGTGTGCCAATACCTGGCTTAAGAAATAATAGGTTGGACTTGCATGCCGTTTATGCGCTCGCTTGTTGTCAGATGGCAGTGTGCTGGTATCGAGAACTTCAATTTGATTGAGTTCATTAGATTTGCTTTCCAGTTGCGACATGGATTCGTCATGAGGAGTATAGACTTCTATACAAAGTGTGGAGTCATAGGTTAGAAACTGGATGCGTTCAAAATATTGCCTTAATTGGATTGTCTCCCTGAATATATCTTCACCTGCCTGATTGTGTTCCTTGGCTGTCAGCATTGTTAACCGGCTGAACAACATCTGGCCATTCTTGAAAAAAGTCTGGCGCAAATTATTGGTGTTCTCGAGATTGGAAATAAGAAAGTAACTTCCTTGCGGATTTTTCCGGAGAGCAACGAAGGTCTCAAGGATATAGGCAACCGAGGTAATGGT
>CAIYIP010000316.1 GCA_903926285.1 uncultured Gammaproteobacteria bacterium | reverse complement strand
TATGGCAGTCATGGCTGGTGCAATACAAATACTGCTACAGAGCAAAACCAATTTTAATACAGAGCGTGAGCTCGCCGGTATGCAGGAGAATGCCCGTTTTGCCTTCAAACTTTTCCGCGATGAGATCCATATGGCAGGCTACAACTCCTGCGGAGCATCCGCGCAAAATATTGCCAACAGCGTTGTCGGTGCATCAACAAGCTGGGAATTGAATGGCGCAGGCATTCAGGGATATGAGCATGAAGCCGGCTCAGCAAGTTTTCCGATCCAGATAAGATCTGATGTTGCGCCGGATACTGATGTCGTGGTTATCAGAAGAGCCGATAACCTGGGCTACTTTGTTTCCAGTCACATAGCAGCAAAGAGCCGTTTCAATCTGAATAAACCCCACGCGGTTGATCCCGCAGATATAGTGGTAGTGGCTACACCTGACTGTCAGCAAGTCGGTTATTTTCAGGCCGTTTCTGCGTCAGCTGACTACATTACTCATACTGCAGACAACTCAGTAAGACCGGGAAATTGTACGGCAAGTTTGTCAGGTTCGTTTGTCTGCGGAAGTGGTGTTGCGACTTCAAAAGCTTACCCTCCAGGATCTGTGCTGATGAAATTAATCAGCCATGCCTACTACGTTGGATACTCTGAAGTCAGTGTCGACACCCCGGCATTATTTCGCGAGCGTTTGGGAGTCGTTACCAAAAAGGCGGCAACATGGAGTGAAGAGTTGATACAGGGCGTAGAAAACATGCAGGTCCAGTATGGTCTTGATACTGTTGGTGTCTCGAAAGCGCCAGATATCTACATCACTGCAAATGACACACGCATGGACTGGGGAAAAATAAGAAACGTACGTATTTCCTTGCGCCTTCGGTCAGTACTTCCTGTATATCAGAACAATGTCCCATACGATGATTTCATGGGAGTAACGCATACCAATGGCAGTGATCGTTACATGCGCCATACATTCTCCACAACCATAAATCTGCGGAACTAGTCGGATGTCTGCCTCACCATCAAAGGGCTTGCTACTGAGTGAACGAGGTTCATTGCTGATAGCAGTGTTATGTATCCTGCTTGTCACCACCATCCTCGGCTTGTCGGCAATGGACGCAACTGGCCTGGAAATGCAGATGAGCAGCAATAGCCGCGAGCAGCTGGTGCTGCTGGAGGCGGCTGAGTATGCAGTTGCCCAAGTTACAAAACAGGTTCATGCACTTGGTGGTTTCAGCAATAACAGTCTCGCCAATCACGCATGCGACGATCTTTGTTTTGATGAAAGTTGTACAGGCGGATATTGCTTTTTCGGTGCTGAGGTTGGCGATCCTTCGTCCTGGAGAACCTGTGCAGCAGGCTTGCCGATCGCTGAGCCTTCAAAGACATCGGCAATATGGGCAGACGACAGTGGAAGACACAAGAGTATTGTTATTACTGATACAGAAATATTGGCCAAATACATTATTGAATTTCGCTGTTACGCAGCTATAGATGACGCCTTGGCAATGGACGATGCCAATAATACAAAAGTTTTTCGCATCACTACGCTGGTCAGCAGTAAAAGTGAGCGCTCCAGCATAATGCTGAGGGTCACAATAAAAGATGCATGAGTGGAGGTTCAAGGATGAACAGCACGTATTACCGCAATTCTCTATCACCAATAAAATCGTCGACATGCTGGAGTTTGCTGCTGTCAGCTCTTTGTGCCAGCGATCTTCATGGACAGACCGTTGAAGATTATTCAGCGAATCCTCCGTTCAGCAATATTCATGAGAACATTCCCTCCGGGAGCGTCACCACAGTTGTTGAGCTTGATTCATCGGGGCTGGGCGCTGCATACCAGGCGTTGTATCACAAGTCATTTACGGATGAGGAAACCGGTAAGGCCATCAGCTGGGGCGGAGTATTGCAGGCGGTCTTTATCGATGAATCGGGACGCTTCAGGGAAGACAATGGTATTAAAGGCGAGCTGGAGGATACAAGCATCGACTTTGTGGTCGACATATTCACCGATGAAACTGTCTCACCAGTACGGACTCGCTTTAGGCGTTTTGTGCAAACAGGTAGCGGCGCTGACGCATTTCTGGTTCCCGTCGGCGCAGCGGCTGAATTGGACCGACTCAACACCATCTGGAATGCAGGAGATGTCCTTGCCAGCATTTCCCAGGAAAACCTGCTGCTGCAGCGGCCGCTTGTTTCTGCAACCGGAGAGTTTGCCGAGGATGCAGGCAATAAACGCTTTTTGTTTACATATCTTGATGTGCCTGGGTTGGCTACTAGCGGGGAAGTCAATGCTGGCGAAGTAATTGATTTTGTTGCAGAGGCTTTTGATCCGGATTTAAACAGTAATTGGCGTTATCTGGGGCTTGAGGATCAAGGTGATGCGATGAACCTTGTGAAATACATCCGAGGTCTGGATATTTCCGGCTGGCGCACGCGTCTTATAAATCTGCCCGGAGATAGTTCCGCTGCGGAGAGGCCTTGGCTATTGGGAGATATTGTTAATTCGGCACCTCTCGTAGTTAACGCTCCGAGGGAACGCTACGACCTTGATTATGGTGATGCGACCTACAAAAAATTCAAGGAGCAATATGCCCACCGGCGGCAGATGATTTATGCAGGTGCCAATGACGGGATGTTGCATGCGTTTAACGGCGGCGTATGGCATGCCGACAGCCGTTCCTTTCAGCCTCAGGGTTATGCTCGCCTGGACGCATCAGTGACAGGGCAGGCACATACCCCTGGCGCCGAAATGTGGGCCTACTTGCCGATGAATTTACTGCCGCACCTGCAATGGTTGAAGGCTGTGAATTATTCTCATGTGTATTACGTGGACGGTGCGCCACAAGCCTTTGATGTGAACATTTTTGCCGATGACCTTACGCATCCGGGAGGTTGGGGAACAATACTCGTCACAGGAATGGGTTTTGGCGGTGGTGACTTCGTGCTTGATCTGGATGCTGACGATATTTCTGAAACCACCCGCACATCTGCGGTGATTGTCATGGACATCACTGATCCGGAAAAACCGCCAATACTACTGGTGGAATTGACCTCGCCTGAACTCAACTTTACGACGAGTGTGCCGACTATTGTTAAATCTAGACAGCCTGATACCTCAGGAAATTACACTGATCCAGCCAGGAATAGCTGGTTGCTTGTGCTGGGTTCGGGGCCAGAGAGTCTTGC
The DNA here is from genome assembly GCA_903926285.1 of uncultured Gammaproteobacteria bacterium. Taxonomy (GTDB): domain Bacteria; phylum Pseudomonadota; class Gammaproteobacteria; order Pseudomonadales; family Pseudohongiellaceae; genus CAILUG01. The sequence continues at coordinate 3,383 of CAIYIP010000316.1, read as the reverse complement.
CACTGCAACAAGTGTTGAGCAAAGACCTACACTGCTTGCCTGGGACTTGCGAGCAGGCAAATACCTCTATATTCCAGCAAGTTTACAAACTCCTGCAACGGAGCCGGCAGGTTTTTATGGCAGCTTTGCCACAATAGATCATAACAATGATTACAGTGACGATGTCCTGTATGTCGGCACGGTTGAAGGCACGGAACAAGCTCCTGCGGGCAGGCTCAAGCGCATTCTGCTTAACGCCTCAGCGCCAGCCTTTGGCCTTGCTGACGGCACTGCACGATCCAGTACTGTGCTTGATGTGTCGAGGCCAATCGTCGCAAAACCTGGGTTTTTCCACGATTATAAAAAGAAGGAAAATTGGCTGCTGTTTGGCACAGGTCGCGCCTATACAAGCAACGACTACCAGTCGCTGTCTGAACAAGGAATTTTTGGTATCAAGGAAACAAACAACTTCGATACGAGCATGCTGGAACTGCACACCATGATTGATGCCACCAACATCATTGTTCAAACCAATGTCTTGTCAGGCTCCCCACGTGTGTGGGATGGGGAAGTGAACAATGACTTGCTTGTTGATGATGCAAGGCTCGAGAGCTTTGATAATTTATTAACATTCATGGATAGGAAAAATGGCTGGTACAAAAGACTGCAAGCCGACCTTGAGGCACCTTCTGAAAGAGTGGTGAATGCTGCGCTTATGTTACGCAGCTCAGCGATATTTACGTCCTTCTTGCCTGATCCAGACATAAGTGAGCATAAAGGTGAAAGTTTTATCTATGCACTCAACTACAGAACAGGCACTGCAGACGATGCAGGTTTACTCGGTATGGATACGCAAGGAATATTGCGCGATGGAATTTCCGGTGGAAAGACTGAGCTTGCAGCGCCGACTTTTGATATCACTCAGGCACGTGATCCACATCCCGATCATGACTCTGACAGCGAACCCAATGACGAGAGTGGCAGCAAGGTAAGCCTGGTGGTAGGCAACGACGAAAGAGGTCTCGAGCATCTTGATCTGCAGCTGCCGTCCTCTACCATGAGGCGCATCTCCTGGGAGTTACTGGACATCCCCTTTCAGGTTGAATGAATATGTATAAATGGAATTACACTGGAAGATGCCAGGGCTTTACCGTCGCTGAGCTGATGATAACAATTGCTATCGCAGGTATTTTGGTCGCCTTAGCCGTGCCCTCCTATCAAGACTATCTGCGTAAATCCAAACGCGCTGATGCAAAAATTACGCTCGGGAATTTGGCGGCAGCACAAGAGACGTATTATTTTCGAAATAATAAATATGCCAAAAAATTTTCTGAGCTGAGAATGGTTGAAGAATCAGTTGTAACGTTACCGAGTGAACAAGGCTTTTATGCACTAACACTAGCAGGTGATGATTTTGGCTGGAGTATGTCGGCTGTTGCCCTGGACCAGCAAGCTGCAGACGCGCAGTGTATGGCGTTCAACTTGACTCATCTGGGTGTTCGTGGCGCGTCTGATGCCGACGGGCTTGCAAGTACCAAATGTTGGTAGTTCAACGGATAAACTTTTTTCGCCCAGCAGCATGGCTGTTGTCAGTTGCATGAGAGGGGTTTGCCATCTGCGCCTTCCCTGATGCCATCTTTATCTGCATCTACGGCGATACGTACACGCCCAGTGATATTAAATATCAATTGCTGAGCCTGTTTTGCATTTTTGTTGGCAGGGCACCATGTGAAGTTACCTGTCTGGTTGTTGATAAATCCTGTCGGCGTGAATTGCAGATATTGTTTGTTGGGAAAGGATCTCAGTATCAGTGTTCCTGGAAACTTTGCGCCGGGAGTAACGTGCAAAATCTCATCGGTTCCATTCACGAGGCGATTATTATCGCCGTCAACGAATACAACAATTCCGTCATGCCATGCGCCATTACAGCCAGTGTTGTCCTTGCTCTTGCACATTGTCACCATGTGCCCTTGAAAAACTGCTGACGTCCGCGCCATGCTCATCGTGCGAGCGAGATCACTAATAAGGGCTTCAGCTGCATTGGTCTGGAGCGCAGCGCTTAGATTGGGCACCGACAGAGTAGTCAGAATGGCAAGAGTACCGAGCGAAATCAGGAGTTCGAGCAAGGTAAATCCTGATAGTTTTCTGGAGTACATCTCTACTTCCCTGTATTTCAGCGCACAACGATTACACTATATACAGTTAAGTAGTGATTACAGGTTTTGTAAAGCAAGGCTTCGTGGGAAAGTTTATTCCAGGCCAAGTTTTTTAAGACGGTAACGGAACGATCTAAAACTAATGCCGAGTTTCCTAGCTGCCTCAGTCCGGTTCCATCGGCATTCTTCAAGTGCTTTCTGGAAGGCCAGGCGCTCAATGTTCTCGAGGTGTTGTTCGAGTGAGAAAGGAGCAGGTGAAACAGTCGATTCCTTCAGCGTTTTGGCATGCCCAGAGCCCGGCAGAGCAGGCGCTGATTCCATAGCTGAATCAGATGCTAATTCATCATGATCAAAATCAGATTCGAGCCCCGGTTGTGTTAAGCCAGATGTGGTTCTGGCTTCCATGCGGGTTTGCGGCAACTCCGGCAGATCGATGAGTTCAATGGTGTCCGCCTCAGACAAAGCGCACGCCCTCTGTAACATGTTCTCCAGTTCTCGCACGTTGCCGGGGAAAGCATAACCCTGGATAGCCGCAAGAGCTGAATTACTTAAACGCGAGTGAGAATACTGCTGGGTTTCCCGAATATTTTTCAGGATGTACTGCGCGAGCAAGGGAATATCATCGACACGTTCGCGTAACGGCGGAACCTGCAGTTCGATAACATTAATACGGTAATAAAGGTCCTGGCGGAACGTACCTTTTTCGATGGCTTGTGCAAGATTCTTGTGGGTTGCACTCAGTATCCTGATATCAACAGGGATTTCAGTTTGCGAGCCCACAGGCCGGATAGCTTTTTCCTGAATGGCACGTAACAGCTTTACCTGCATATGCAGGGGCAAATCCGCAATTTCATCGAGAAACAGGCTGCCACCGTTTGCGGCCTGGAAGAAACCGATCTTGTCTTGTTCGGCGCCAGTGAAACTGCCTTTTTTATGGCCAAAAAATTCACTTTCCATCAACTCGGTCGGAATTGCGCCACAGTTGATTGCGACAAAAGTATTGTTCTTGCGTGGGCCTTCTGCATGGATGGCACGGGCTACCAGTTCCTTGCCGCTGCCAGATTCGCCACAGATGAAAACCGGTGCCTGACTGCGGGCAAGTTTTGCAATCTGTGCTTTTAACGCGAGCATGATTTTTGATTGGCCAATGATAGCTGAGTCGGGCTGTGTGACTCTGGTTGCCGTGGCCGGTTCAGGTAGGCTTAACTTGAGCGCGCTTTGGACGAGAATACGCAGCTTGGGCAGATC
>CAIYIP010000315.1 GCA_903926285.1 uncultured Gammaproteobacteria bacterium | reverse complement strand
ATCCGGGCAGCCAGGTTATTGATCTGCGTCTAATTGACCGATAAAAGGTTCTGGCGCAGTATTTTGCCAGAACGATGCAGGCGCTCCCGGACAAAGGCTGCCAAATCCTGTTTCGCACTGCTCTGTTTGACATTGGTCAACACCCGCACAAAACCAGATGCTAAGGTTCGGCGAACAGAAAATGGATTGCTGAACGGATCTTCTTGTCGTCACGAGGCAAATGCCCGACAAGTTATAAATTAGGGCCGTGCAGCAGAGGAAAGGTATGGAGTTTAAAAACTATTACGAAACCCTCGGTGTGGAGAAGAACGCCACGCCTGAAGAAATCAAGAAAGCCTACAAGAAGCTCGCACGCAAGTATCACCCGGATGTCAGTAAGGAAAAAAACGCTGAGCAGAAATTCAAGGAGCTTGGCGAAGCTTACGAAGTGCTGAAGGACCCGGCCAAGCGTGAGGAATACGATCAGATGCAGGCGATGGGAGCCCAGGGTCGCAATGGCCAGTTCACGCCGCCGCCAGGTTGGGATTCGGCTACCCATTATTACGAAGGTGAAAGCAGCGGCGAATTCAGTGATTTTTTCGAGGCTATGTTTGGCCGTAATGGTGGCTTCCATCGTTCAGGTGGCGGCGGCAAGCAGCATGTGTCGATGCGTGGCGAAGACATCCACCATGAGCTCGCACTATTGCTTGAGGAAGCCTACAACGGCACGGAACAACAGCTCGAATACCGCGTGCCCGAAGTGAATGAGCGAGGCCTGATCAGCCATAACCTGCACAAGGTAAAAGTAAAAATACCACCCGGTGCCGCCGCCGGCAGTATTTTGCGCATCAAGGGCCATGGTGCGCCGGGCATTGGTGGGGCAGAAGCCGGTGATCTGCTGCTTTTGATCAGGCTGGCCGAGCATCCTTTATATGCAGTCGAGGGCAAGAATCTTTCTCTGGCCGTGCCCGTGACTCCCTGGGAGGCGGCACTCGGTTGCAAGGTGACAATTCCAACCTTGAAGTCCAAAACCAAGGTTAACATTCCGCCGGGCAGCCAGAGTGGCCAAAAACTCAGACTGACGGGCCTCGGCTTGCCGGGATCACCTGCTGGTGATTTTTTTGTTGTGTTAAAAATTGTAATGCCCGACAAGATCACATCCGAAGCCATGGCGCTGTACGAACAGCTGGCAACGGAATCCACGTTCAATCCACGAACAGGGTGGGAGTAAGATCATGATTAAAATTTACGAGATGGATCAGCTGGATACCTGGGCAACCTGCAACCTGAGCGAGTTGTGCCTCCGCAATAACCTGGATTCGGATTTTGTTGTGCAGTGTGTGGAAGTCGGAATCGCGGATGTCGAAGGCACGAATCCTGTTGAGTGGGTATTCACGAGCAGCGCCGCAGTCAGGGTACAAAAGGCGTATCGTCTACAACGCGATCTTGAAATCAATCTTAATGGTCTGGCAATGGTGCTGGATCTGCTGGAAGAAGTGGCCACGCTGCAGGATGAAGTCGCCTACTTGCGCAAGAAGCTGTCGCATTGGGAACATTCATAAAGTTGTAGAGAAGCGAACAGCTGGTATGGAAGGGCGGTTCGCTATGCGGCAATAATCACGAGCGTTCTATTTTGGGTTTGCCCCACACCGATGTTGTCTCAACCCGCGTTTTCCCCAGCCTGTAACACTTCCGCTCCAGCGCACCTTCAAAATCAAAGCCGGTAGTTTGCCGCGTAATGTCCTGAATTTCCGTCGTATCGATATGATGGTCAAACAATCTGAATTTACGATTGTTGGTGCTGAAGAATATTTGCCCACCCGGCCGCAGAACACGCAGGCACTGATTCAGCAATGCGGGATGATCACGCTGCACATCAAATGAGCCGCTCATCTTCTTGCTGTTGCTGAACGTGGGCGGGTCGCAGATGATGATGTCCATGCTGTTGCTCTCGACCGAAGGCAGCCACGCCACCACATCGGCTGCCACAAAAGTATGTGCGCCCACATCAAAACCATTAAGCGCAAAGTTTGCCATCGCCCAATCAATGTAGGTATTCGACATGTCGACAGTCCAGACCTCAGCTGCCTTGCCATGCGCTGCGTAAACTGAAAACGCACCGGTGTAGGCAAAAAGATTCAACACAGTCTTGCCTGCACTGAGGTCCCTGACCATAGCGCGTGTTGGCCGGTGATCGAGGAACAAGCCGGTATCCAGATAATCACTGAGGTTGAGTTGAAACTTGAGGCCATTCTCATGCACGACAAGTGTGACACTCGTTTCGGCCATCTTGCCGTATTGTTCCTTGCGATCCGTAATCACGGCACGTTGTTTGATGTGAATATTTTGCAGCGGAATATTCAGCACTTGCGCCATGCAAGCCCGGCTTTTGTCGAGCCAGTCCTGGTGCTCGGCTTCAGTCAGCGTGTGATTGCGCTGGTATTCGGCGGCATGCAGGTGATCTTCGTAGAGATCTATCGCAAACGGAAACTCGGGCAGGTCAAGATCGTACAACCGGTAGCAACTTACATTTTGT
>CAIYIP010000314.1 GCA_903926285.1 uncultured Gammaproteobacteria bacterium | reverse complement strand
GAGGCATGGCCGGGAGTCTAGGGTTCAATCCTTAAGGATGACTTAAGTATTGCCCTATATCGTGCATGCGAGTGCTAAAGTTCGCTAACAGGCAGACATTAATTTTTTATAGCGCCAACTCATAGATCCAACTGCTAGATAGCTGACGCGCCGGACCGGCCCTCATGTATTCCAGGCATCAATTCATGCAACTAGTCAAGAAACTACCCACCTTCAGGATAGGTATCTCCAGGCTGATCCTGCTGATCTCGCTCTGCGCCACGCTGCTCTACAACCTCGCATTTTTTCGCAACTCCATGGCCGTGTTTACCCTAGGGAATGGCAGCCTGCCCTTTCTACTTTCTCTCGGCGTGTTCCTGTTTGCGCTGACGGTGCTGGTATTTTCCGTGCTGTGTTACCGCTACCTGACCAAGCCCGTACTGATCTGCGTAATCTTCGGCGCTGCTTTCGCGAATTACTTCATGAACAGTTTCAATGTGGTGATCGATACCAACATGATCAACAACATCGTGCGCACCGACGGCGGTGAAATTGCTGATCTGCTGAATCCGCGCCTGTTGCTAGAGCTCGTTCTGCTCGGCGTGTTGCCTGTCTTCGTGATCCTGCGAACAAAAATTGAGTGCAGCACATTCGGCCAGGAAATCCGCAACCGGCTCAAACTGCAAGGCCTGGCGCTAGTGCTGCTGCTGGTGAGTATTGCGCCGTTTACGTCCCACTACACCAGCTTTTTCCGCGAACATAAAATTCTGCGCTACTACGCCAATCCTGCCACCTTCATTTATTCAGCAGGGAAATATCTCGACATGACGCTCGCCGAAATTGATTCGACGGCGCGATTGCTGCTGGGCCTTGACGCCCACATTCCTGTTGCCGACACTGATCGTGAGCTGATCATCCTTGTTGTGGGTGAGGCAGCACGGGCTGACCGTTTTTCGCTCAATGGCTACGCGCGCGAAACCAACCCGCTGCTTGCCCAAGAGAACGTGATCAGTTTTACCGACGTCACATCGTGTGGCACCGCAACCGCGTATTCTCTGCCCTGCATGTTTTCCGGCATCAAGCGCGAAGACTTCGACCTCGAAACGGCACATGCCTCGGAGAATCTGCTCGATCTGCTTCAGCATGCAGGGGTGAGCGTGTTGTGGCGTGACAATAATTCCGATTCCAAGGGCGTGACGGAAGCCACCACTTTTGAAAGCTTCAAATCCGCCGCCACCAACAAGCAGTGTGATGAAGAATGCCGGGATATCGGCATGCTGGACTGCCTCGATGACTTTATCGCCGCGCAGCCGAACGGCGACATCGTCGTGGTGCTGCATCAGATGGGCAATCACGGTCCTGCTTATTCGAAACGTTATCCTGCAGACTTTGAAAAATTCACACCTGCGTGTCACTCAAGCCAGCTCGAAAACTGCAGCAAGGAAGCAATCAGTAACGCCTACGACAATGCAATTCTGTACACCGACTATTTTCTGTCCGAGGTGATTCATTTGCTCGAAGGCTACGATGACCGCTTCGAAACCGCGATGTACTACATGGCTGACCATGGCGAATCGCTCGGTGAAAACGGCTTGTATCTGCATGGCCTGCCTTGGCTGCTGGCACCCGACACCCAGAAACATGTGGCTTCGCTGTTATGGTTTGGCGACTCTTACCACGTAGATCGAAAGGCGGTTCAAGCCAAGGCCGACCATAAGCTCTCACATGACAATTATTTTCATACCGTACTGGGACTGATGGAAATCGAAACCTCAACGTACGATCCAACGCTGGACCTGATCGGACATCATTCGGAAGAAGCACCCGTTCCTTTGGGCGAGGTAACGGCTGATTAACATGGGGACAAACCACCACCAACTCGCGGCCAAGGTTGTAGGCGCTGCATCTTCGTCGTGGTCTGCTCCGTTTTTTAACACAAGGAAGTCCATTGCAAAATAAGGTAGCTGCCGTGACCCTGGCCTTTTGGGTTATGAAAATATGCGCCACTACCTTGGGCGAAACAGCGGGTGACCTGTTGTCGATGACTCTGAACCTGGGTTATGCCACGAGTTCCCTAATATTGCTGGTGATCTTTATCTTGACCTTGGGTTTGCAACTCAACGCCAGGTCATTTCATCCATATATTTATTGGCTCGTCATTCTGTCCACGAGCACGGCCGGCACCACCATGTCGGATTTCATGGATAGAACTCTTGGTCTTGGTTATGCAACGGGTTCGCTGATTCTGCTTGTCATGCTTG
>CAIYIP010000313.1 GCA_903926285.1 uncultured Gammaproteobacteria bacterium | reverse complement strand
TTCAACCCCTCCTGCACCGGTATACAGTATCGGACTGATTGTCAGGCCCAAAGGCCAGACCTCAGAAGCAGACAGTAGGATGTAGCCATCGCAAGTATTTCTGCTTGCATGCCAGACTTAGAGAAGACCGAAAATAAACCCGGGCATATCCGGATAACCAGAAAGAAATTTATGAAAACCAGGTAGTAAAAGCCTGGTTTTGTGGAACAAGCATAAGCAGGGAATGCAATAAGAGTGTTAGCACGTCAACGATGGTTTCCGGTATTTGCAGAAAAGAGCTGCAGAAACAGCTGCGGAAACAGCCAGCCCCACAGCCAAGTGCCGGCGGCAAGGCAAATCAAGACTGCGATACTGCCCCATGCAAAGCGAATGCACTTGCTTGTAAAAAACTTGAAAAAGTAGCTCTAAATCAATAGATTAGGACTAAATCCTGACATAAATTATACTTTTTGGTTGCCGAGTTTAGGCCCTTTAAAACAAGGGAAAACGGTAACATGAAAAGAATGCTAGTAAATGCAACTCAGAAAGAAGAGTTGCGCGTCGCACTGGTTGATGGCCAGCGTCTGTTTGATCTGGACATTGAAAATCGCAATCGCGTTCAGAAAAAATCCAATATCTACAAAGGTCGTATCACTCGTATCGAACCAAGCCTTGAGGCTGCGTTTGTAAACTTCGGTTCGGATCGTCACGGCTTCCTTCCCCTGAAAGAAATCTCCCGCGAATACTTCCGTAAGAATGCGTCTGAACATGGCCGAGTGAACATTCGTGACGTAATTGCCGAAGGGACCGAAGTCATAGTCCAGGTAGAAAAAGAAGAACGCGGCAACAAGGGAGCTGCGCTTACCACCATGATCAGCCTGGCTGGTCGCTACCTTGTGCTTATGCCGAATAGTCCCCGTGCTGGCGGTATCTCCCGCCGTATCGAAGGTGATGAGCGTTCTGAGTTACGTGAAGCGATGGATGCGCTGACGATTCCCGATGGCATGGGCATCATCATCCGCACCGCTGGCGTCGGCCGTGCTGCAGAAGAATTGCAGTGGGACCTTAACTATCTGATCCAGGTCTGGACAGCCATCACCAAGGCCAGCTCCGAACTCGAAGCGCCCTGTCTGCTGTTCCAGGAAAGCAATGTCATCCTGCGCGCCATTCGTGATTATCTGCGCCAGGATATCGGCGAAGTCATCCTCGATACCCAGTCTTCCTATGACGATGCCATTTCCTTCGTACGCCAGGTAATGCCGCAGTTCGAAAACCGTATCAAGCTGCACTCGGGCAACGTCCCGCTTTTCACTAATTTCCAGATTGAAAACCAGATCGAAACCGCGTTTCAGCGCGAAGTTAAACTGCCTTCAGGCGGTTCCATCGTGATCGATCCAACCGAAGCACTGGTGTCCATCGACATCAACTCTTCACGCGCTACCAAAGGCTCCGACATCGAAGAAACCGCGCTCTTGACCAACCTTGAAGCAGCCGATGAAATTGCGCGCCAGTTGCGCCTGCGTGACATGGGCGGCCTGATCGTGATCGATTTCATCGACATGATGTCGCAGAAAAACCAACGCGACGTTGAAAACCGCGTCAAGGATGCTCTCGAAATGGATCGCGCCCGTGTTCAGGTCGGTCGTATTTCCCGCTTCGGTCTGCTCGAAATGTCGCGCCAGCGTCTGCGGCCGTCATTGGGCGAAACAAGCGCAACCGTTTGCCCACGGTGCAACGGTCAGGGCACTATTCGTGACATCGAATCCTTGTCACTTTCCATCCTGCGTTTGATCCAGGAAGAAGCCAACAAAGTCAGCACGAAGGAAATCCGCGCGATTGTGCCAATCAGCGTGGCATCATACCTCTTGAATGAAAAACGCGATGAAGTCACCATAATTGAAGCTCAGAGCCACAAGCGGATCATGGTTATCCCAAGCCTTCATCTGGAAACACCTCACTTCGAAATACAGAACAGCGGCAGCGAATCTACCGACCGCAGTTATGAAATAGATACGGAAGAAGAAGTTCACATCGAGCAGCACCTGGCCAAACCACCTCTGGTAAAAGATATACCCGCAGTACAAACAGCGCGTATTCATGCCACTCCACCTCCCGTAGCTACTGCGCCTGTTGTAGCTGCAGCACCACCCGTGCGGAAAAAATCGGGCTTATGGAATACCCTGGTCAGCCTGTTTACAGGCGAGGAAGAAAGCACCTCGGTCTCTCCACCAGCACCTCCAGTTGCAGCTACCGCACCCCGCGGTGCTCGTCCCGACCGCAATGGAAAAAAACGCTACGACCGCAACGAACGTCCTGAGCGTGCAGAAAGACCAGATCGCGCCGAACGTCCGGATCGTGCCGAAAGGCCTGACCGAAACCGTCCAGTTGCTGCAGATGCTGTAGCGAAGTCGGCTCCACTGACTGACGAAGAAAACCAGCAGCGTAAGGAAGGCACCCGCCGCCGCCGTGGTGGCAAGAACCGGAATCGTGAACGCACGGGAACCGGAGCGCCACAGGAGTCTGTTGCAGAAAGTACGGCGCTGTCACTGGAAACTACCGACAATACCCAAGCAAGACATGATGTTGTTGACGGAGAAAGTCCAGGAAAACGCCCGGCCGACAAACGTCCACGGCCACCGCGACAGCGCAATCGCGGCAATCGCGAAGATTTGCCACAGACTGCCCAGACCGCCAATCAACCGGCGCAGGCCCAGGCTGAGAAAATGGAAAGCCATCCTGAATCAACTACCACTGACGTCAGTGACAACTTCATTACTCCGTTAGCAGCTGCTGCTTTTATTGAAGAAGCGATATCTGTTCAGACTGGTGAAGAGACCCAAGGCTCGGCACAAGCGATTAACTCGATAACAGTTGACGTGGAACTGCCGGAATTTGCCATGGATCCCATTGAACCTCCTGTTTTTGACAACCTGACTGATGTTGTATCAGTTGCGGACAACAACACCGAAACATCCGTAATAACAAATAGTTTTATCATGCCTTCCGTTGTTACAAACATGATGAGCGATGATGCAGCGGTAACACCTGTCACCAACATACAAACGGATTTCCTGGCAGATGAATTTATCGCTACACCAGTAGTGACAGAGAATCAGGCCAGTGTAGCCGAAGTAGAACCCGGCACTGATGAAGCGGCGGAATTAGCCTCACCACAACGAGAAAAACGCAGAGCGCCTAACGACCCGCGCAATCGTCTTGGCTAGTATGTAGTCAGCACAGCGGCAATGCTGACTGTGCTGATACCAGACAAAGAAAAGGCCGCTGTACGTAAGTACAACGGCCTTTTTTATTAACTGCAAAAAACTGGATTATTACTTGCGGTAAACCAGCGTGAAATCTATCACCACGCCCGGAGTTATGGATGGCAAGGCTGCAACTTTCTGCAAT
>CAIYIP010000312.1 GCA_903926285.1 uncultured Gammaproteobacteria bacterium | reverse complement strand
CATGGCAGTTATGACGGCCAGCGCCATTCAGCGCTTACGCAGATTACCCCTGAGAATGTCGGTGACCTCGAACTGCAATGGATCTGGCAAGTCCGTTCGGCCGCAGGTGCCGCCCAGAAATTTGAAGCCACTCCCCTGATGGTAGATGGTGTGCTGTATACCGTCAGTCCACCGAATGATGTGGTGGCACTCGATCCCAAAACAGGCCGTGTGTTCTGGACCTATGCCTATACACCCGCACCTGAAGCACGCGTCTGCTGCGGTCGTGTAAACCGCGGACTCGCGATTCACGGCAACACTTTGTTCATGGGCGCGATTGATGGTCATCTGATCGCCATTGATGCGGCCAGTGGTCAGCTCAAATGGAACATCATGGTGGGAGATCCCAATCTTGGTTATGCGCTTACCGTCGCGCCACTTGTGATCGACGACAAAGTTATCGTTGGCCCTGCCGGCGGCGAGTTTGGTATTCGCGGTTTTATCGCCGCCTATGACGTCGAAACCGGCAGCGAAATCTGGCGCTTCAATACCGTGCCTGGTCCCGGCGAACCCGGCTTTGAATCATGGGAAGACCCTGCGCAGGAAGCCTACAAACTGGGTGGTGGTTCGATCTGGACCACTGGCACCTACGATCCCGAACTTAACCTGACGTACTGGGGTGTCGGCAATCCTGGTCCTGATTGGAATGGTGATTCCCGCCCCGGCGACAACCTCTATACTGAATCCGTCGTTGCCCTGAATCCGGATACCGGCGAGCTGGCCTGGCACTACCAGTACACTCCGCACGATGAAATGGACTACGACGCCACACAGGTCCAGGTATTGGCAGATATCGACTGGAAAGGCGAGCCTCGCAAGGTATTGATGACCGCCAATCGCAATGGCGTTTACTACGTGCTTGATCGCACCAACGGTGAATTCCTGCTCGGCAAACCCTTCGTAGCAGTCAACTGGATGGATGGTAAGTTCGATGATAAAGGGCGTCCCAACCGCGTACTGTCACCCACAGAAAGCGGTACTTTCATCATGCCGAACAACCAGGGCGCAACCAACTGGTACCCGCCGTCGTTCAGCCCTGAAACGGGCTATTTCTACGTGCCTACGTGGATGGACACTTATTCGGTCTACACCAAGCGACCGGTGGCGGCATACATACCCGGACAACAATATGTCGGCGCCTTCCCAACCATGGCGATGCCTGCGTTGAGTGTACGTCCCGTGAACCAGCGCATACCCGAAGAAGGCTTTGGTGCAATTCAGGCCATTGATCCGGCGACTGGCGATATCGTATGGCGCCACGTCATGGCAGACGTGACTGACAGCGGTGTGCTGAGTACCGCCAGCAATCTGGTGTTCGCAGGCGGCAGGGAAGGGTACTTCTATGCACTCGATGCCAAAACCGGTGAGGAGCTCTGGCGTGAAACCCTGGGCGGCCAAGTGGCCTCAGGACCGATGAGTTTCGAGCTTGAAGGCCGGCAGTACATTATGGTCGCGGCAGGTGCGGGACTCTTCGCGTTCGCCTTGCCTGAATAACAGTTTTGGTTTTAATTCAGGGCCATGCCAGGCAACTGACATGGCCTTTTTTTATGGCTACAGAGCAGGCAGCAGTTCGCACTACCTTGAATGCAATAGAGTCTATACACCGATGTAATAACGCAGCGAGATGTCACTGGTATCGACTTCATTGTTGATATAGCGCGGACGGAACAACACATTGCGCAGATACTGGTTCATGCGTATTTCCATATTGCGTGTTACTTCGCCGCCTTTGCCAATTATTTTCACTCGCCGTGCCTTGCCATATTTCGTGATGGCAAAGTTGACGTCGATATAGCCGAAGAAGTTGACCTTGGCATCAGGAGCAATACCCAGCTTTTCCCGACTGTTGGGTGGGGGCAGATAAGTGGGTAGCACTACAGGAATAGCCGGGTAGATCACGTCGTTGGATTCGTTCTGAAAATTCGGGTTGTCGATAAAAAACTGATAAGCGGCATCGTATTTATCCGCGGCGTTGGTTTTGCGTTCAAACAGCAGGTCCCAGTCTGCTTCCTCCAACATCGCCGTAGCAACTTGCTCGGATGTACGGTTTTCATTGGTTTGCAGGTAAATCAGCCTGCGCTTGTGTGCTTCCTGGCCCAGATCATAATTTTCGGAATTCATCATTTCAATGGCGTTCTGGTTGAGGCGTGTCGCAGTTTTGGTTTTTTTGCGTGTCAGATAAAAATCGGGTTCGTACAGAATATTTTCCCGGTGCATGTGCAGAAAATAATTGGTCAGCAGTTTATGTTCAAGTTCCAGGATGTGGGGATGAGAAAAAGCTCTGGCATCAACCAGCGTCTTGATGGCATTCAGATACAAGCCGCGCGCCTGGTAAAGATTAAATAGAGGTGTGTTGCGCACATCCTGGGTGCCCTGGATGTAGTTTTTGGGATCCATCAGAAAGTTCTGCACATTCATGCGTGGAATGTTGACCAGAATGCTCGAGCGGTCCATAAACGCCTGGGTGTTCCAGTCGGCCAGCTTTATCTGGGAGTCAACCAGCTCGATACTGTTTACACCGTATACTTTCTGCTGGAGATTAAATGCTGCCAGCATCATGGCGTCGGCGTCTGTAATTTTTTCCTCTTCTATGTAACTTGCGGCCATGGCCTCCATGATGGGAACCTGGTCAAGTCCTTCGAGGCCGAAGTTGATACGGCTGACGGCCAGGGCGCGTTCATACATACGCAAGGCATTCTCATGATCATCGATGCGCTGGTACAAGTTGCCTGTTGTGAAAAGATCCTCGCGCAGTTCATCTGAATAAGGCCCTTCGAGGGATTCCATGTCGCCTACCTTGACGAGGTAACGTTTGATGTCGGCTTGCATCTGATCGAGCTCGGCGTCGGTGTAGCCGGGGAGGTCAGCAGCTGCGACAGGGATTTCAGATTCAGCTGCAGAGTATGAGGTCAGGGTTATCGCTGACCCGCTTTCGACCGATGCCAGTGGCACCGGTTCAAACAGCAACTGTGTCACTTCGCGGTCTGGTTGCGCATATACCATGCTGCAGTGCATGGATAAAAACACAGCAAGCGGAGGCAGCAGGCAAGCGACAGGATTTAAACGTGCATGGGTGGCATTAGTGGCAGTCAGACTTTTTATCATCGTTAGGGTCCTTTTCAAGCCAGAAAATGGAACAAGCCAGAGGATGGAAATGCCTGCGTGGGTAACTTCATTGCTGTACAAGACCGTACTCTGTGCGGTTTTTGTGCAGCGGGTGGACTAAATAATAGCCAAAACTACTGCTTAGAAAGCAAAAGCTCGAGCTCATTTTTCTCCCTTGTTGGCAAGCTTGTCAATACAGGTCAATGTCTCTATTCGGCAATTCCACTGGCCACCGCAACTTTATAAACCAGCAATAACAATCAGATGAACGCATACCTGTTTACCATGCGTCTGAAAAATTTCTACCTTATTCCCTGCTTGTTCACGGGCCCGAACCTCACCAACAGCAAGCAGCAGGAGTATTGCGAGGGTGGCCCTGAGGCTAGCGCTTGTAATTATTCCAGCCATGAGCTTCATCTAGTGGGGAAACAACCATCTGCCCACATGCAACAGACGAAAGAAATGCCGCTTGAGACGCCGATACATCGGTACCAGAGTGGTAATACTTATCGCAAAACATCCCAGCAGCAGGAAAATGACCACGATATCCCACAGGGGCCGTTTGTTATAAAGCGCCGCAAAATCGAGCCCGTGCAAACCGTAATAGCCCCAGCGATTGCGCCGGTCAATTGTTTCCAGTTTGAGCATCTGGCCATGCGAGGGCGTCAGGTACAACCAGGTCTGTCCTGGGTCATCATACTTGAGTCTAAGCACCGGCAGGGTTTTTACCGGGCGCGGCAAGCCAAGATCGAAAGATGAAAGTGTGTAGTAGTAATAATCATCAGACTCCGTTAGCCAGGTCTGTTCCGTGATTGCGGTGTCAGGCATCGCAGTGGCTGCAGCCTTGAGCAGGTCGGCTTCGCCAAAGTCGACGAAGGCTTGTGCGTTCGGTTCATCGGCAGCAATAAAGCGATGTTCCTGCTCCAGTGTAAGGTTGTTGAAATCGAGCGCACTACGCGCAACCCAGTGTGCGAGCTCGTCAGTTGTCGGAACACGGTACGCCAGGTAATAAGGCTTGCCGTTCAGATACAGCAGTTCCAGCTCCTTGATTGGGAAAACTGCATTGAGCTTGGTTGCTGCTTGCTGTATTCCGGTGATGCTGAGTGGCGCGAAAGCGGTCGTAGCACCAAAACCTTGCAGTGTGCGTGCTCCTGCCTGGATCTGGTGCGGCGTGTAGGGACTTTCTGCGATGCCGGGAATTGCTGCTATCGAAATCAGGCCGCTGAAAATCCAGGTCAGCATCAACACGCCAAACACGAGGCCCACGTAATGATGCCATTTCCACCAGCCGGTATATGGCGTGCGATAAGCTTCACCGCGTTTTACATGGATCGGCTTGCGGCTGAAACGCCAGATGCCCAACACGAACCCCAGCACAGTCATTGCCAGTGCGAGCCAGCTCAACCAGAGTAGCGTGGGTGTCCACCAGGTAGCCTGGCGAAAAAAGAACAGGGTATGAAGGTTGTAGCCCATGAAGCCAAAAAAACGGCTGGTGTTATCTGTGCGCATCACAATGTCGCCGGACTTTTCTGACACATAAAGACGTGTGTCTGCATCATCATTAATAGCAATACGATGCATCGGCATATAGTTTTGCAGGCCCGGTGAATGTGTAAACATGTCAGGCCCGGTCATCGGAAATTCATAATTCATATCCGCGGCGAATTCAGGATACATACCTGCGATCAGGAAAATTGCATCATCCCTGCTGACCGACTTCATGACTTCACCTGTGTCCGCATAGACCACTGTCCAGTTGCCGAACACCGCGCCGGTATTTATGCGATAAACAGGCCGGTTTTCATGCATCGAAATTCTCAGGCGGAAAGGAGAACCACCGATTTTGGCGAGCGCCTCTTGCGGTGTGATCGTAACGTTGCTGAGGTCGAGCGTGTACAGACGGTCGAGTCGCTCGCCTGCTGTGTAATGTGGGATTCCGTAATAGAGCAGAACAACTCCTGAGACGCACCACGCGATCAGCATGAAGCCGATCAGGATGGCCAGCCAGCGATGGAAAAAGATCAGGGAAAAACGCCAGCTGAGCAGTTGTTGCAATTTCATGAATAAACTTGGGGGAGTGGAGGGCGGAACTAAAGATAACGAGCACTAAGGGATTGGGCAAGATACATCAGTCGTCTGAGGTACATAAAAACCTGTCAGGCACTGCTTTGGTGCCTTGTGCGTGCAGGAGGCATGACGAAAGCGCGGATAAAGTGCGACATGCTCGGCGTTGGAGGCTGTGGCACTGAACTTGAAGGGAACTCGAGGGGGGCTTGAAGTAAGCGCGATATACGCAGCATTCGCACTTTTTATTCCAGGGGCGGCAGGAAGTCAGTAATTCATGAGCCCAGGAGTAATGATGTTGCGCACCACAAAATAGCCCTTATATTGCTGCAGTCTTATACACTATGCTCTCAAGTCAGAATAAAAGGACGTGATCGGGATGTTGCATTAACCCGGATATCACTACCGCTGTTACCGAAGGGAACAACGATGAGCTTTACGCAACTCTGTAAGAACTTGCCCAAATACGTTTTCAGCTTGCTTGTGGTAATGACACAAACGGGCCCTCTCGCGGCGCAGGATGGGCCGCAATACGCTGCAATTGATCATATCGAATTTTTTGTTACCGATCTGGAACGTTCACTGAAATTCTACACTCGCCTGTTCGGTAATGATCTTTGGAAGAACAACCAGACCGAACGCCGCTATCTGAGGCTCGGCAACAGTTACATGGCACTGGAGCAGCGCGAGGCAGCCAAAGTTGATCATGTGTGTTTTGGCGTCAACAATTTCGACATCGCTGTGGTCCACAGCTTTCTTGACATGCAGGGCATCGCTTGGCAGGACTATCCGAGTGGCAATGACCTCAGAGTTGATGACCGCGATGGCACGCGCACGCAGCTCGCCCAAAACGGGACCTGGAAACAGTTGTCGCAAACGACAGCCAGCCCCCAGTCTTATCCCCAGGCAGAAGCTCCTGTGTTCAGCCCGTTAGTACTCGATGAAATTTTCCTCAGCGTGACCAATCTCGAAGTGGATTCGCTGTTTTATTCACGACTGCTAAACCAGACCGGCACGCTGCAGGCCGGATCGCTCTGGTTTGATATTGGCAACGCCCGGTTACGCCTGACGCAGGCGCCTGTAGGCCAGCCGCCGGGTGTTAATTATTTCGCCGTCAGTGTGTCGACTACTGATCTCGGTGCTGCCGCCGAAGCTGTGTTTGCTGCCGGTGGCATCATCGAGACCATATTGCCGGACGGCTTTAGTTTCTGGGACCCCGATGGGCATCGTGTATTGGTGCGAACAGTGGCGCTGTTTTGATGTTGCTATCGGCATGAGGTGAAATTTATTTTATTTACAGGGAATCTCTGCATAAGCCCACTTGAATTTTGCAGCCGTGAATTTCAAGTCTTATGAAAGAAAAATATTTTTCCTTGCCATCAAGTTGAAAAAAATTGTGTTGATCCCATTTTAGGGAGCGTGGCGATAGCTT
>CAIYIP010000311.1 GCA_903926285.1 uncultured Gammaproteobacteria bacterium | reverse complement strand
CTCAGCGGACTGACCTTTGCATCCGGCGCATAAGGTGTGGTTGCAGTGCCATCAAAGACAAAATCAGTCGAGATGTGAATGATACGCGTCGCCGCAGAAGTTGCGTCAATGATATTGCGCACACCCTGATGATTCACTGCGCAGGCGATTGCAGGTTCGGCTTCGGCTTTGTCGACCTGGGTATAGGCAGCCGCGTTGATGATTACATCGGGCACAAACTCGGCAATTTTTTGCGCGAGCTGTTCGGCATTGCAAATATTAATGTCGGTGGCGCTTGCCGCGAAAACCTGCGCATGCACTGGCGCTCCTGCAGCAAGCAAGTTACCGAGCTGTCCATCAGCGCCGAGTATCAGGATTTTCATGCGCGCAACTTCAGGCAAACGTTTCGGCCACAGCAAACCGCGGCGCGTTGTTGTCTTTGTCGGACAACACTACGTTGGTTTTTTCGGGCCAGCTAATATTAAGCAAGGGGTCGTTCCATAACAGGCTGCGCTCGTGTTCCGGCGCATAATAGGTTGTCGTCTTGTACGTGACTTCCGCCTCCGCCGACATCACATAAAAGCCATGCGCAAATCCGGGCGGCACCCACAACGCGTGTTTGTTTTCTGCCGACAAGACTACTCCCACCCACAGACCAAACGAAGGTGAGCTGCGGCGCATATCCACTGCAACGTCAAATACTTCACCAACAACAACGCGTACCAGTTTTCCCTGCGGCTGTTTTATCTGGTAGTGCAGGCCACGCAAAATACCCCTGCGGGATTTACTGTGGTTGTCCTGCACAAATTCATCATGGATGCCGGCTTGTTCGAAAACTTGCTTGCGAAAGGTCTCCATGAAGAAGCCGCGATGATCGCCAAACAACTTAGGCTGCAGCAACAACACACCGGGCAAGCTGGTATTGAGTAATTCCATTACGCATTCGCTCCCGTGCCGTGCCGCAGCAGGTCGAGCAGGTATTTGCCGTAGCCGCTTTTTGCAAGTGGCTGCGCCAGCTGTACCAACGCTTCTTCATTGATGTAACCCATGCGCCACGCAATTTCCTCGACGCAGGCAATTTTCAAGCCCTGGCGCTCTTCCAGTACGCGAATGAAATTGGCAGCATCAAGCAAGGAAGTAACGGTACCGGTATCAAGCCACGCGGTGCCGCGGTCGAACTTTTCCACATTCAGGGTTTGCATCTGCAGATAAACCTTGTTCACGTCGGTAATTTCCAGCTCGCCGCGCGGCGAGGGCGTCAGGTTTTTTGCGATGTCGATGACAAGATTGTCGTACATATACAACCCGGTTACCGCGAAGTTCGACTGCGGATTTTGTGGTTTTTCTTCGAGGTGTGATGCCTTGCCCTGGGGATCGAACGAAACAACACCATACCGCTCGGGGTCATGCACATAGTAAGCAAAAATACTTGCACCCGTTGTGCGTGCAATGGCGGCCTGCAACTTTTGTTCAATGTTGCTGCCATAAAAAATATTGTCGCCAAGGATCAGGCAGACATTGTCGGTGCCGATAAAGTCTTCACCTATGATAAAGGCCTGCGCGAGGCCTTCAGGTTTTGGCTGCTGCGCGTACTGCAGATTCAGGCCCCACTGCGCACCATCTTTCAGCAGCGTTTGAAAAGCCTGCGCATCCTGCGGCGTCGTAATGATGAGGATGTCGCGGATACCCGCTTGCATCAGTGTCGCCAGCGGATAATAAATCATCGGCTTGTCGTACACGGGCAGCAGCTGCTTGCTCACGGTGGCAGTGATCGGGTGCAGTCGGGTGCCGGAGCCTCCGGCGAGGATGATGCCTTTTATTGGAGCATTTATTGGAGCGTTTATGGGAGAGTTTGTTGGAGAGGACATCGACATAGTCACAAGTGCTTACTCTTTAACAGGAATGGCAGGGCTGTATAAAAATTATCTTCTGCGTTGAAGTGAGTAAGCGCCTTAAACCTTACATTGGCTTCGTAGTTTTCTTCGAAAATGGTTTTGTAGGTACTCAGCGAAAAACTGCTTTTATAAACCGGCGCAAGGAGTTCTGCAAACGCAGCACACCGCTTCACCATATGCTTTGGCACGGTAACCAGCGGCATTTTATATCCCAGATAGTGCCTGACACGAGCAACAATTGTATCGAGAGTGTAAATCTCGTTATCACTGACGTCCCATATCTGGCCTTCTAGACCGCCCGTCGTTACCGCCAGCGTGATGGCGCGGCAAAAATCCCGCACTCCCAGCATGCCAATGGTGTTGGTGCTGCTGATAAATATCGGCAGGAACTGCTTTTCCAGCATGCGTAGCAGGCCAGCCAGGTTCCCCTTCATTCCAGCGCCGTACAACAAACCCGGGCGCAGGCACACCACCTCAAAAAGGTCCGGCTCCTGCAGGGCCAATAGCTGCTGCTCGGTTTCCAGCTTTACCTTTGCATAGGCCGAATGTTCGGGATAGCGGGCCTTGCTGCTACTGATAAAAACCAACCTTTTAACGCCGGCAGCTTTGGCCTGTTGGGCAAGTGTTATCGACGCTTCAAAATTATGTACCTGCAGCTCCGCGCGGGATGACGCTACATGGGCAAGGCCGGCAAGATGAATGACAACATCGATAGCGTCGCAAGGATTGTGAGTCGCAGGCAAACTGCCGCGAATGATGTCGACTTGCGCGGCCCATGGCTGGTGCTGGATTTTGGTTGGATCGCGCTCGAGCGCGTGGACTTCGTAACCCTCGCGCAACAATTCAGGAATCAGTTTACTGCCGACAAAACCGCTGGCACCTGTGACCAATATTTTCATGGGCTAGACGAACTTCCAGCCATAGATGCGGAAAAATCTGACGGCAGAGTCAACAAAATACATGACATGCCGGAAACCTTTTTTACTGGCATCGCCACCGAAATGAATAATCTTGCAGGACGGTAGATAAATCAGTGTGCCGATTTTTTTGAGTTCGAGTGACAAGGCAAAATCTTCGAAGTACAAAAAGAAATCTTTGTTGAAGCCGCCAGCCTTTTTTAAGGCATCTGTTCTGCACAACATGAAACACCCGCTGATCAGATCAACTGATGCCG
>CAIYIP010000310.1 GCA_903926285.1 uncultured Gammaproteobacteria bacterium | reverse complement strand
GGTTAGTTAATTGTACTGGAAATAAAAAAGGCTGCGTATAAGGCAGCCTTTTTCATCAATCTCGCAATTTACTACATGCACTAACTCAAAATGGTGGGTCGTGCGCGATTCGAACGCGCGACCAATTGGTTAAAAGCCAACTGCTCTACCGGCTGAGCTAACGACCCATTTGAAAGGCGCACATAGTACTCAATGAAGCCAAAATTACAAGTGATTTCCCGCATTAAGGGAAGTTAAGTCATTCTTTTTATCGGTGCTGGTAGCGCGTTGGATCTACTACACCAGCCTCACTAAATCCTTTGCTGCGAAATCTGCAACTGTCACATCTTCCACAGGCATGCCCCTCAGCATCTGCCTGATAACAGGATACAGTAAGGCTGTAGTCAACACCCAGAGATAATCCTGTTTTTATTATATCAGCCTTGTTCATCTGCATAAGCGGTATTTGTATTTTCAGTTGGCTGCCTTCAAGACCAACTCGCGTTGCAAGATTAGCCATGTGCTCAAACGCCGCAATAAATTCCGGCCGACAATCTGGATAACCTGAGTAATCGAGTGCGTTGACACCTATAAAAATTGAATTTGCTTTTAGTACTTCGGCCCACGCAAGAGCATACGACAAAAATACGGTATTGCGGGCCGGCACATAGGTAATCGGAATTCCAGCAGTTTTATGTTCCGGCACTGCCAGAGACATATCCGTGAGCGCTGAGCCACCAATGCCACTCATATCAATTCGAATAACCATATGCCTGGCCAGTTGCATGCTCTCAGCCACACGAGCCGCTGCATGCAGCTCGCTGTAATGCCGCTGGCCATAATCGAAGCTCAAGCCAAAACATTGGTAGCCTTGATTCTTTGCAATCGCGAGACAGGTTGCTGAATCAAGACCTCCTGAAAGAAGGACAACCGCTTTCGCATTGCCGTGGTTGACTGAATCATGAGGCATCATTATTTAACGCCCCTCTGACTCTGCCCATAAATATTTATGGAGCTGTATCTGCATTCGTACAAAGAGACGGTCCCGAAGAATCCACTCGGCAAGCAAACCAGGTGCAAGAGAAGCATGACTTGGAGAAAAAAGGACATCCGCAACCTTGTCAGCCAATCTATAATTTTCTAGCTGGGTTTTGGCCCAGTAATAATCCTGCTCGTCACAGATCACAAACTTTACCTGATCATGAGGCAGCAAATGTTCAATATTGGAAAATAAATTTTGCTCAACTTCTCCTGAGCCTGGAGTTTTCAGATCCATTACGCGGCTGACTCTTGCGTCGACATTAGAGATATCAAGGGCACCGCTGGTTTCCAGAGAGACCTCATAGCCTGAGTCGCAAAGTGACGTCAGGAGAGGCAGACACGCCTTTTGAGCAAGAGGCTCACCACCAGTAACTGTGACAAATTTCGGATTGTAGGAAGCTACTTCACGCAAGACTTCTTCAAGCTTGTAAATCACGCCTCCAGTGAAGGCATAGGCTGTATCGCAATAACCGCATCGTAAAGGACAGCCGGTAAGGCGGACAAAAACCGTAGGCCTGCCTACAGTTCTGGCTTCGCCTTGCAGAGAATAGAAGATTTCAGAAATACGAATGCCAGCATTCATTTGGAAGGCAATCAGTTATTTATTGAAGGATAACAATGGACAACAAATAATGATGCAACACATTCAAGATGTGTGTCTTTGTTATTGGCCACGAAGATGATTTTCAGCTTCCCTAATTTCAGTTGTACTTTCGGGGTAGCGAACCGCAATTTCTTGCCAGGTTTTTCTCGCCTGATCGGTCTCGCCCATTTCCTCATATACAACCCCCAGCTTCAGCATTGCTCCAGCAGACTTTGCATCTTGAGGGAATTCATTGATGATCTTGCTGAACACGCCCCTTGCTTCGCTGAATTTGCCTAGAAGGATAAAAGCCTCACCTTGCCAATAATAGGAATTTGTAAGATAACGACCTTTTGGGTAGGTGCTTATATAAGTCTGGAAATGCAGGATAGACTGCTCGTAGTTACTTTGTTCCAGCAACAAGTTAAGTGCAGTCCTGTACAGCTCCTGCTCGTCCATCTGAATTCCAGCAGAAGGCGCAGCTGTATCTGTTGGATTGGTGACAACCGGAGGTACATCTTGAGGGGCTGAGCGAGAAGCTATATTGGCAGAAATCGCAGCATTGCCAGAGGAAGGACTATTGCTTGCGGAAGCTGCGGTGCTGGTGGGCGTTGGTGAGGCTGATACGGGAGGGGAGCCTATAGGAGTAATTGCTGAGCCAATTGCAGCTGGTTGTGTACCTGAGCTCAAACGTCGATCTATATCCAGATAACGATCACGTTGCTCGGTCTGCATACGTTTGATCTGATAATCCTGCTCTTCTACCCTGCCCCTCAGGGTCTGCACTTCCTGCTGAAGTGCTTCAAGCTGGTTATACAAGGTAATAATCAGCTCACTACCACCTCCAGTGGCTGCGGGTGGG
>CAIYIP010000309.1 GCA_903926285.1 uncultured Gammaproteobacteria bacterium | reverse complement strand
GCCAGTAAATAGTTTACGCGTTGAGAATGGCATCGTGACGGGTCGTGGTGATGACAATGCTTTCACGACCTACGGTGAACTCATTGGCGAGGGCCAGTTCAAGCTGGCATTTACCGGCACTGCGCCTGTGAAAGATCCTGCAAGTTACAAACTTGTGGCAAAACCCCTGCAGCGCAATGACATTCCGCTTAAAGCCAAAGGCAGCTACCGCTACATGCAGCACCAGCGCCTGCCTAATATGCTGCATGGCCGTATCGTGCGGCCACGCGGCCAGAGCGCCTACAAAGATGGCATCCAGGTTGTCGCAATCGACGAATCTTCAATTGCTGCAATCAGTGGCGCCAGAGTCCTGCGCAAGGGAAATTTTATTGGAGTCGTGGCGGAGCGCGAGTGGGATGCAGTGTGTGCTGCGCGTGATCTGGAAGTCATTTGGGCACAACCAGAAAATCTTCCTGGCAACGCAGAATTGTTCAACCAGATGGAAGCAACAACAACGACCGATCGTGTTGCGCGTGAAGAAGGCGATGTAAGTATTTATGCGAATGCTCCTTACAAAGCGCAATTTACTGCAGCGGGCCCGTATCAGGCACATGTGCCCTTTGCGCCCAACTGCGCGCTTGCTGATGTAAGCAGCGACAGCGCTCTTGTGTTGTGCTCAACCCAGGATGTCTATGGCACACGCACCAGTATTGCCACTTTGCTTGGCCTGCAAGCGGAACAGGTTCGTGTGCAGTATCACGAAGGTGCAGGCACTTTCGGCCATTCCTGCTGGGATGATGCGGCGCAAGCGGCAGCGCTGATGTCGCAACTGGTGGGCCAGCCTGTGCGTGTGCAGTTCATGCGCTGGGATGAACATGGTTGGGATACTTACGGTCCTGCTCATCTCGGCAAGGTAAAAATCGCGGCCGATGCCGAGGGCAAGTTACTGAGCTATCAGTATGAAGGCTGGCAGCATCACTGGTCTCTGATTGAAACTACGATACAGGTCGCCAATGCTGTGCCCGCAGCCGAGTGGCCTGCAATGGCTGCACAGCAGATAAACCCGCTTGTCCTCGGTGGTCAATACAGGATTCCGAACGTGCATCTGCTCAACCATCATGTGCCCGGTCTAGACTATCTCAAGGCCGCATGGCTGCGCTCACCGCTGGATCTATCGCTGACTTTTGTGTCGGAACAGGCGATCGATGATCTTGCATTTCAGCTACAGCAGGATCCTTTTGAATTTCGCAGTAATAACATTATTGATGCGCGCTGGCTGGGTGTACTCGAAGGCGCAGCCACCGCCGCCAATTGGCAGAGTCGTCCTGCTGCGCAAAATCTCAACGATGCTGAAATTGTAACTGGTCGTGGAATTGGCTTGGGCACTCATCTCGCTTCATGGGGTGGCGCTGTGGCAGAAATCGAGGTGAATAAACGCACAGGCCAAGTGCGTATTCTCCACTTGTATGGGGCCATTGATGCGGGTCTTGTCGTGAATCCTTCGAATGTCGAAAACCAGATCATTGGTCAGCTCGTGCAGACTGCCAGCCGCATGCTGCATGAAGAAGTGACGTTCAACACCACCAGTGTCACGAGCCTTGATTGGGCCACTTATCCCATTTTGCGGTTTGCCGAATGTCCACAAGTCACTCCCGTGATTGTGCAGCGTTTGCATGAGGTACCGTCCGGCGCAGGTGAAGAAGTTATGGCGGCAGCGGCAGCGGCCATAGCCAATGCCTTTTTTGATGCCACGGGTAAACGCATGACAATGTACCCTTTTACTGCCGAAAGAGTTCTGACGGCTCTGGCATAGCGGATGACTTGCTGAGCTTGGGATCAGATTCGATGCGACACAAGCAAAGAAGCTGGCTGTATAACCGGGGCACCGGAAATTTCTGATGGTTATGCAGATTCGTTCTCTGTATCATTAGCGTGATACAGAACCTACCTCGGACTTTCGCCATGAAGCTCACTCTCGACCCCTCCTCTCCTACCCCTTTGTTTCAGCAGCTTGTTGAGCAGATTCATTTCAAAATCAACATGGGTGAATTAAAGGCCGGCGAAAAACTGCCTTCAATTCGCGTGCTTGCCAATAATCACAAACTTGCCAGTAATACAGTTGCGAAGGCACTTCGACAGCTTGAATTTCGCGGCTTGATCAAGGCACAGGCGCGCAGCGGTTATGTCGTAGTGGCAAAGGATGACAGCATCGGTCGTTATCAGGCTAGAGGTGTTTCATCTGACAAGACAGAAGTACACATGGTCGTCGATAAACTCGATCACGGACTTTTCGCTAATGCCTTCTGCAAAATCACTGAAGATTTTCTGACCGGTAATCCAGCCCACTGCAATGTCATCCACGCCGATGGCAGTGGCACCAAGTCGATTATTGGCTACCTGAGCTACAAGGAAACGGGTGACGCCTCGGTATTCCAGGGTATCTCGCAGGATTCGATCGTGATGAATCTCGACGATTTGTTATGTGTTGGTGTGAATGGCCGTATCCTGCTGTCCAACACAGTCAACCGTAATGCGCTCAACTGTCCTGGCGAAGTTGTCTCAAACCTGATCAGCGGCAGCGAAAAATTCCTCACGCAATTGCGCAAGCAAGGTGTAAACATTTACAGCGGTGGCGGCGAAACCGCTGATGTAGGTGATCTGACGGGCACACTCGTGGTCGATTCTTGTGCAGTTACCGTGATGAAGAAAAAAGATGTGATCACCGGTGAGTTGATCCGGCCAGGCCTTGTCATCGTTGGCCTCTCTTCCACAGGCCAGGCGTCTTACGAAGAACAAGAGAACAGCGGTATCGGCAGCAATGGCCTTACAAGCGCACGCCATGAATTGCTGTCGCATTATTATGCGGAAAATTATCCTGAGTCATTTGATCCCAATGTCGATGAGAGCCTGATGTATTGCGGCCCTTACAAACTGGACGACAAACTGCCTGGCTCCAAATTGACCGTGGGGCAAGCATTACTCAGCCCGACTCGCACGTACGCACCAGTCGTCTACCGTTTGCTTGAGCAGCATGCTGGTTTGATCCAGGGCTTGGTGCATTGTTCCGGTGGCGGCCAGACCAAATGCCTGAAATTTGGCCACAACATCCATTTCATCAAGGACAAACTGTTTCCCACGCCGGCCATATTCAAAACGATACAGAAAGTCTCAGGCACCGGCTGGAAAGAAATGTACAAGGTATTCAACATGGGGCATCGCATGGAAGTTTATTGCACGGCTGCAAATGCCAAACATGTCATCAAGATCGCCAAAGCCTTCAACATAGACGCCAAGGTTATTGGCAGCACGCAAAAAAGCAGAATCGGCAACAAGCTGAGCCTCAGTCATCAGAAGCAGGTATTCAGTTATACTCCCTGATGCAAAAAATTACGCCGCAAGCACACAAGTCCTGGCTCAACGAGTGGTACGACACGAGCCAGAGCGGTGGCCGTTTTATCCGCAAGGAAGCACTGTTCCGCAACTGGATCACCCATGATGGTGCTCCAGGACCTACCGGCGCGGGTGGGTTCAAGGCCGAAGCCAATCGTTACCACTTGTACATCTCGATGGCCTGCCCCTGGGCGCACCGCACATTGCTTACCCTTAAGCTCAAAAATCTCGAAAGCATAATTTCAATTTCCAATACGTTGCCGTGGATGGGTCCACTCAGCTGGAGTTTTGCGCCTGGGCAAGGTCGCCTGTTCATGCATGCTGGTGCGGGCGCAGACGATAAGGACATGTACGTCGAATATCTCTATGAGCTGTACCAGCTGGTTGATCCTGACTATGACTCAAGGGCAACAGTGCCAGTGTTATGGGACAAGCAACAACAGACCATCGTATCGAATGAATCTGCCGACATTGTGCGTATGCTTAATTCTCAATTCCACGAATTGGGCGCTTGTAATCTGGATTTGTATCCACCGGGCCTGCAACAGGAAATAGACGCACTGAATGCGCTGCTGTATCCGACCGTCAACAATGGTGTGTATCGTGCGGGTTTTGCGACTACCCAAGCCGCCTACGAAGAAGCCGTCTGGCCCCTCTTCGCCATGCTTGATCAACTTGAAGAATGCCTCGCTAAGCAGCGCTTTTTGTTTGGTGCGGAATTAACCGAATGTGACCTGAGACTTTTTCCCACGCTGGTGCGTTTTGACGCGGTATATGCAGGTCATTTCAAATGTAATTTGCGCCGGCTCGTCGACTATCCAAACCTGTGGGCATATACACGTGACATCTACCAGCTTCCCGGCATCGCCGAGACTGTCGACATCGAATACAACAAGCAACATTACTACACCAGTCATCCCACGGTTAATCCAACAGGTGTGATCCCCGTCGGTCCTCTTCTGGATTTCAATGCGCCGCAACAACGCAGTCTTTTGGCATAAAAAAAGCCGGAGATCAGAAGATCCCCGGCAAGCAAGGGAAGAGTTGTTAGCGGGTAGAAGCGGTTAATGTCTGGTTGCGATATTTACGTGCAAAGTTTTTGATAGGTACACCATTGCAGAACACTTCTTTCTCGATGTTCTGCTCGTTATTGAAGTAGGTATTCTTCACCCGTGCATATTCCTGCTCTGATCGTACTGCTGCGTAACACAGTTCCGTGAGTTCGCTGCTGTCGTTTTTGTTGAAGGTATAAGTAACCGCCGGACTGCTTTCGGTAGTGCGGAACTTGCTGAGGTATACCGGCAGTGTCTGGCCATTGCAGCGTAACTCGATCAGATCATCAGGTGTCATTCCGATTGATTTTGCGCTTCTGGACATGGCCTCATGCGATTCAACAGCCCTGATACACAGGGCGCTTAATTCGCTGTTGTCCGTACTGACAAGACGATACCCTTCTGCGTGGACTATGCTCGTACTCAGTAATAAAGCCGAAATAATTAATAATTTATTCATAAAATTTACCTGTTGGATGGGTTAAAAAATACAACACTCATTTTTTCAATCCAAAGACAGATTCCGGCGCGCACTTGTGCGCAAACCCAAATCCAGATCCAGATTGAGACCACGCTCTAACTTCTACTGCTGCCTCCGCAGGCAATTTCAGTCAGAAACCCTGTATCTGGTTCATCTTCCTTGACGTTTGAATTGTGCGCCGGCGAGTTGCAGGCAAAACAAAAGGCAGGTTAATTTTTCAATAAAATGTCGCAGAGAAACTTATATTTAAAGCTTTATCTTCTATCAGTCTTCAACGAATCATCTCCCGGTTCAAAAAAACCGAAAAGCAGATACAAGCTCGTCTGATATATCGCGTACAGTCTGGTAATGCTCGAGACCATCTCCTACAATCCGCCGCCCTCACTTATTCCGGATTCATCCCTTGCCCACCAGGCAAACGGATCAATAGTAAAAACCCATGCAATCATCCCGCCTGCACTTTGATCTCGCGACCTTGCTGAGACTATTGCAGATGTCCATGCCGATGGTCATTTCGCAAGGTGCTTTTGCGTTCATGATATTTACTGATCGCTATTTCCTCGCACAGGTGAGTCCGGCCCATATGGCTGCTGCCCTGGGTGGTGGAGTTGCGTGGTTCTTCAGTTTTTCGCTCTTCAACGGCATTCTCGCTTATGCCAATGCCTTGATCGCGCAGTACCTCGGTGCCGGCGAAATTCACAAGTGCAGCAAGGTTGTCACTCAGGGGCTCATCCTCGCCTGCTGGTGTATACCGCTGCTGATCGTAATTGCACTCTTGATGCGCAATATATTTGCCGCCATGGGGCACTCGCCTGAACAGGTTGATCTCGAAAAAAGTTATTACACCATCCTGATGTTCAGCAGTTTTCTGACGCTTGCCAAGGTATGTCTCGCCTCTTTCTTCTCCGGCATAGGGCGTACCAGGGTGGTCATGGTTTGCGATGTGGCAGGTATCCTGCTCAACGTTCCGCTTTGTTACATACTGGTGTTTGGCAAATTCGGGCTGCCTGCCATGGGCATAGAAGGTGCCGCACTGAGTACCGTGATCAGCACCTTTTTCACGCTGGGGTTGTTTTTGAATTTTTACCTGAGTAAGAAAAACCGTGCGCGTTACAGTGTCGATGAATCCTTTGCGTTCGATCGGGGTATCACCCGCCGATATATTAAGCTGGGCTTTCCCTCGGGCCTCGAAGTATTCTTGAACGTTGCCGCATTTAACCTGTTTCTGCTGATGTTTCAGTCCTACGGCATAACCGAAGCGGCATCAGCCACTATCGTGTTCAACTGGGACATTCTTTCCTTTGTGCCCCTGCTTGGTTTAAACATAGCCGTGATGAGTCTGATCGGACGTGCTGTTGGGGCCGGTAATATGGATATGGCCAATGCAGTCACCACGTCAGGCTACGTATTGGGACTGGTCTATTCTGTAATACTGGCGACGCTATACCTGCTATTCCGCAACAACCTCGTTGAGATGTTTATTTTCCAGGAAGCGGATGCCGTGGCAATAAGGGAACTTTCTCGTTTCATGATGATAGGCCTTTCATGTTACGTGCTGTGTGAAGGTGTACTGCAGGTAGCTTCAGCAGTCCTGCGGGGTGCTGGTGATACTCGTTGGGCCATGTATGCATCGGTTTCACTGCACTGGCTCATGCTGGTAACACAGTTCTTTATCATCAAAGTGTTTGATTTGGGGGCGCGTGTTTCCTGGGTCGCATTTGTGGTCATGATACTGGCCCTCGCGCTCGTTTTTGTGTTGCGTCTTGCGAGTAACCGCTGGCGTGATCCCGAACGCCTGCGCCTCGTTATGGCAGAATAAACAGCTACTGGCAAATAGATCGCGTTACCGCCCGTATCTGATCTGCTGCGATATCTTTACCAGCGCAACCTTTATACAGCCCCGCTGAATTTCTGCCATTTGCGTTTACAATACCGCCTGATCAAAGCGATCGGCTTCGCACAAACCCAAACTGGAAAACCCGTGGAATTAATTCAGCTGGTAATAGACTTTATCCTGCATATCGATGAGCACCTTCTCGCCCTTTTTAATCAATACGGTTTGTGGATTTACGGCATCCTGTTCCTGATCATCTTTTGCGAGACTGGACTGGTCGTAACGCCTTTTTTACCAGGTGATTCGCTGTTGTTTGCCACGGGTGCGCTGATTGTTGGCACCAGTCTGAATGTACACATCATGGCCATCGTGGTGATCAGTGCTGCAGTACTCGGCAACTTGGTGAACTATATCATTGGCCGTTTTTTTGGCGCGACATTATTCAGTAATCCCGACTCCAGAATTTTCCGCCGTGACTATCTGCTGCGCGCAGAGCTGTTTTTTATCAAGCACGGCGCGAAGGCCATTGTGATGACGCGTTTTGTTCCCATCATCCGTACCTTTGTACCTTTTGCGGCGGGCATGGGCGGCATGCAATATGCACGCTTCATGATGTTCAATGTTGTCGGTGGTGTGCTGTGGGTAGTGTTGTTTTTATATACAGGCTTTCGCTTCGGCAATATGCCGAGTGTGCAGGAAAATTTCACTTTACTGATTTTCGGGATTATTGGTCTTTCGCTGCTGCCGATCGTGTGGGAGTGGTGGCGTGCGCGCAAGACACGTCATCATTG
>CAIYIP010000308.1 GCA_903926285.1 uncultured Gammaproteobacteria bacterium | reverse complement strand
GTCGGGCAGGTCATCGAAGTCGGTGCCGGGCTCGATGCAGGTTGGCTGGGCAAACGGGTGTTTGCGTTTCAGCCACATGCAAGTCATTTCTGCGCTACTCCTGCACACGTTATTCCGGTGCCCGAAGATATTGATGCAGAAGCTGCGGTGTTCCTGGCGAACATGGAAACTGCCGTTAACCTGGTGCAGGATGGCAAGCCGCTAATCGGTGAGCAAGTCGTAATCCTAGGGCAGGGCATCGTGGGTCTGTTGCTGTCGAGCTTGCTGGCGCGGTATCCACTGGGACAACTCTGCGCACTTGATAGTTATGCGCAACGTCGTACTTGCGCGTTGTTGCGCGGTGCCAGCCATGTATGTGATCCCGGTTCTTTTATGGAAGTAGTTGCGCTGAAACAACAGTTAACGCGGCAGGATGAATTTCTCGGGGCCGATCTGATTTATGAGGTAAGTGGTGTGCCGGAAGCACTCAATCTCGCGCTAGAGCTGAGCGGATACAACAGCAGAGTCGTTATTGGCAGCTGGTACGGCAATAAAGCCGCAATCGTCGCGCTGGGTGGCGAAGCCCATCGCAACCGACTCGCTATCAGTACAAGTCAGGTCAGCACCATTGCGCCAGAGCTGAGCGGCCGCTGGAACAAGCAACGGCGTTTCGATGTGTGCTGGGACATGATAAGACAGATAAATCCACAGCAGTTGATTACCCATCGCGTCCAGCTCGAAGAGGCAAGCAGACTTTACCAGCAGTTGGATGCCACCCCCGAGGCTATTATTCAGGCCGTTTTTGTTTATCCCTAACCCCTATCAAAACAGGAAATCGTATGTACACCGTTGCCGTAACCCGTGACTTTATCGCCAACCACAAATTGATCGGAGGCGACTGGGGTGCAGAAAATTTTCCGCATGCACACCACTATGTCGCAGAAGTCAGCATCGAGAGTGCGCAGCTCGATAAACACGGCTACCTCGTCGACATTACGGAAATAGAAGCGGCGCTTGGCAAAACCGTAGATTATTTTCGCGACAGCATGCTCAACGATAAACCGGAATTTGCTGGCCTCAATCCCAGCATTGAACATTTCAGCCGTATCATCGTCGAAAAAATCCTGCCGCTGATTCATCCTCCGGGCACAGGAGCACTTACCGTCAAGCTGTGGGAAAACGCGACTTGCTGGTCGGCATTCAGGCAGACTTTCTGACCGGCTTTGTCCTCTCATTGAGAAGGCCATGCTGGCGAGCGGGAGGATTCTCAACCTGGCAGAACGCCGTCCGTCAGCAAATCAGTATCTTTGGTATTACTGGTATCCTTGTAGCGTAACTGCACAAGACGCAGACACCAGAGACTACCACCCAGGACCAGCGCATCGCGCATACGCATCAATGCAATCACGCCCAGTGCTGCGCTTGCAGGATGGCCCAGACTATGCAGAGACCACAGCAGGGCTGCTTCAAGTGTGCCGATCCCCCCTGGCAGCGGCAACAGCATAGACAGGCGCATGGAAACGAGGACCAGCAAAAAAGCTGATAAATCGGCGTTAATTCCTGCGAAACGCAGCACGAGCCACAAATCCAGCAACAACATAGCCCAGCTCACCAGCGACAACAGCAAAGCCTGTAGCAACCCGGCTTTTTGCGTTCTCACCGCAGTTCGCAGTTGCTCACCCATGGCCTGAAAACCGCTCTCAAGCAACAACAAGCGTGGATGTTGGTGCCAGCGTTGTGCGAGTCCCTGCAGTTTTTTACCCAGCCAAAGCGGTTGCCGCAGCAGTACCCACAACATCGCGAACATCAGCGCCACCAGCAGGAGCAGCACGCCGATCAGTTCGGGCCAGCCCGTCAGTTCCTGCGCGGAATACACCAGTACGATTAGCAGGCCCAGCAACAAGACGGAGAAATTAATCCACAGTTCAAGGAAGCGGTCCAGTCCTAGTGCCAGAATAGTTTTGCCCAAGGGCAGATTGCATAAGCGATACAACCAGTAGATCTGCAGTGGCTCGCCGCCAAATTGTGGACCGGGTGTGATAAAACTGACGGCTTGTCCTGCCTGGCGTATCAGTAGCAGCCGACCAAAGCCGGGATACATACCAAACACATTGTTCAGCAGTTGCCAGCGGCGATTGCATAGCAGGATGATCACGAGGTTAAGTCCAAGCCAATAAACAAGCTGGAACCAGGAAAGCGCAGCAATAGTTTGCGTGATTGTGGCAAGCGGTAGTTGCGCAAATATCCACGCCGCAAGCAGTAGTGCCAGCAGCCAGAGCAGGGGAGTAAACAACTTGAAGCGCGACATCAACTTTCCTTCATTAACCGTCGTAGCGGGTGACCCAGCGATCGTCACCCTGCCAGAGACTAAAACGGCCACACCCGAGCAGAAGAATCCAGACAGCACTCACAATCACTACGCCCATCGCACTGTTTAGGCTGACCGCAGGAAAATACCAGGCAAGCAAACCAAGCAACACCAACGCACCGATACGCCCGCCGAACCCCAACACGATCATTGCCGCACAAAGTCCCAGCGTGTAATTCAGTGCGGCAGCAGACCAGAAGCTATTGTCCTGTGTTAGCTGAGCCAGATCGGAACTCCGGCTAAACATAAACAAGGCCATAAGCAGCAGCAAGCGCAACGCAGGTTGGAAAAATGTCGTGCTGAAAACAGCAAGGTTATTAAACAAGCGGGTAGTTGCGGGTAGTTGCGGATGAATCCCGCCACTGACCACAAGCCAGTCGACGCCAAAGCCAATCAACACTGGCACCATAAACGCAATGCCAATCACATTGGTCATCGGGGCAAGAAAGGGTGGCCACAATACAACAGCTACAAAGCCCATCTGGAATCCGGCGAGGGCGCGCCGCAGGTTGTTGGGAACAAGAGGGTAAACCGCTTTGCCGTGTTGTCGACGCCAATACAGGCCCAGTTGAAACAGATAATAGGCCGCACTTACGAGCAGATAACTCCAGTGTATTTTGTCTAAGCCTACCGCAAGCAGAGGTACCACCAGTAATCCAAGTGCATCGACCACAGTATCGAACTCAGTACCAAGCAAAGTTGTTCTGCCACTGCGGCGCGCGACAAAGCCATCCACGCGATCAAGAATGGCTGCAACTGTATAAAGCGGTGCACAGATCCACGCGGTTGCGATCCCAGGCGCATCAGCCCACAGGAAACCACCACATGCTGCAATCAACACACCACGCAAAAGAGTGATGCGATTGGCCCAGCCAAGTGTTGGATACAAGGGCGAACCGACAGCAGCGCGATTAAGTGCACGCCGTTGCCAGCATTGTAAAAGTATAAACGAGGTGAGCAGGCTGCTGAACACAAACCATTGCGCAGCAAAAATCTGACTGTGAATTTGCAGCAAAGCCAGCGCGCCCGCAAGCAGTACGACAGAAGCCAGCAGTGCCGCCAGTTGCAACTCACGTTTCATTGGTTGCCGGTTTTCATAACGCGGGTTCGCGTGTTTCCCTGACCGGAACTTCCACACCAGCGCTTACGCCAAGCCTGGGGGTCATTTCATCGACTGTGGTGTTACCAAAATAGCTGTGGTTAACCTCTTCGATCAATTCAGGGCTATGCAGGAAGGCGAGGGTTTCACCTGGAGTAAGCCAGTTTTCCAACGTGGTGAGCGAGTCGGTTCTTGCGGATTTGGCGCGGGCCAGAATCAATTCGGCATCAAACACGCTGTGATGCACGCGAAGCGATTTTATCTGGGCACTATGCCAGGCACGCAAAGCCCCATTGTTCAATAAGGTATCGAGGGGCGTAGAGACTGGATAATTCTTGCTGGCACTGAGGTTAGCAGTAACAGCAGTAAGTATGGCAGGAATACGATGTTCCTCAGGTGTTTTGAGAATGCCAATAAACTGCAGTATTTTTCCCGGCAAACGTTTGCCACTTACCCAGGACAATACCGCCGACAGTATTAAGCCGCAGGTAACAGGCAACAGCCAATAGAACAGATCATGCTGCAGGAAATACGTGAGTACTGCACCACCGATACCCAGAATCATATGCCAGCTGTGTGTACGCAATGCAGTGCTAAAGGGAATCGAACCATCATTTCGCCGCTGCGGTTTCCAGCCGCTGTCCTGGCCGGTAATGATTTCCCATACCATACGGCTTTGCGCCACCATCATCACCGGCGCAAACAGCGCAGACAGCAGAATTTCTATGAGCACACTTATTGTCAGCAGCAAGGGCCCGCCATACCGGAAACAACGCTTCACATTGATCATGGCGGAAACCCACGCCAGCCCCTTGGGCAACAGCACTAGCTGCATCGACAACACAAACAAGGTGATGGCGCGTTCGGAATCGAACACGGGCCAGGTTGGGAACAACGATGGTTCGGGGAAATAATCCGTTGGCGTAAAACTCGCTTGCACGGCAAGTACCACACCGACGGCCAACAGCAGAAACCAGAACAGTGCGCTCATATACGCCATGATGCCGGACATGATGTGCAGCCTGCTCGCAACGGTAAAGCCGCGCGCAAACAGAAAACTTACATGTTGCAGGTTGCCTTGGCACCAGCGTCGGTCGCGCACGAGCACATCGCTTAGCGAAGGCGGGGCTTCTTCAAAAGTCAGCGGCAGGTCGGTATCGAAACGCACGTCCCAACCGGCACGCTGCAGCAGCGCTGCTTCGATAAAATCGTGACTGATGACGTGACCACCAAAGGGCGGCCTGCCCTTGAGCACGGGTAGATGTGCTGCCTGCGCAAACGCTGCAGTACGAATGATTGCATTGTGGCCCCAGAAATTACTGCCGTTGCCGTGCCACGCAGCGAGGCCATTGGCAAAGATAGGACCGTAAAGGCGATTGGCAAATTGTTGCAGTCGGCCGAACAGGGTTTCTGCC
This sequence comes from uncultured Gammaproteobacteria bacterium, assembly GCA_903926285.1. Classification (GTDB taxonomy): domain Bacteria; phylum Pseudomonadota; class Gammaproteobacteria; order Pseudomonadales; family Pseudohongiellaceae; genus CAILUG01. The sequence continues at coordinate 2,238 of CAIYIP010000308.1, read as the reverse complement.
ATGACGATACCCGGCAGGGTCTGCAGCAGCCCAAGTCCCGGATTCGCTTCCATGCGGCGCGCCATTTCAATCATCGTGCTCGGGGCCATGATGCTGTCGGCATCAAGCACGAGCATAGCCTCAAAAGCTCCACCCCAGCGCTGGACAAAGTCGGCAATATTGCCAGCCTTGCGTTCGGTGTTATGGCGGCGGTGGCGATAATAGACAGGACAATGTACTGACGCGTCCCTGATCAGATCGTGGAATGCCTGTTCTTCACGCATCCAGGCCGCAGGGTTGGTGGTGTCACTCAAAATAAAAACGGCAAATTTTCCTGGCGCGTCATTCGCGAGACCATCGGCCATGGCTTTTAAGCCTGCTGCCACGCGCGCCGGGTCTTCATTGTAAACCGGCGCCAGTACCGCGGTACGCATACCGGGCTCTGCATTATGAATAGGGCGATAACCAAACAGATCCTGCTTCAACTGCAGAAAAAAGCCAAGTACAGCCTGGCAGCCGGCAAAACTGATCCACGTAAAGTTGATAGAGAACAGAATCAGGAAGACCCACTGGATAACAGTAAGCTCACCTGTTAGCACGCCATGCATTTCACGAATGCCGTAGCCCGAAACAACTACAGTGCCAGCCAGCAGCAATAACCTTGTGAATTGAGTCTTGATCCAGAACCACGCAGCTACACCCCCACGCCGCGACAGCCGCGCAGCGTGCAGCGCCTGCCTCGGCATCACCATGGTTTGTTCGGGTGGTAGTGCTAGTTCCATGCGGCGTCAGCCATCAGTCCAACGATACAGCAACGTTTCGCCAATAACGGCACCTTTGTATTTGGGCTGGACACGGACTTCGCTCAATGTTTCACCCTGCACATCAATTGTGATAAAGATCCGTACGGTCGTGGCATCAACTGGTTCCGCCTGCGTTTCGATGAGGGTGCCCGTGCTGAGGCTCGTATCAAAAGTCAGGTCAGCAATCACGTAACCTGCAGGCAGGCCTGTATAGTCAATCGCAATCTGCGGGTAGGGCGTGGCGATCTTGAGTCCGTAGGCAGTACGATTTATGCGCGCGATTTCCGTTGGCAGCGGATTATCGTTGGGCCAACTGAGATGGTACGAAAAATTATAGGGGGTACCGGGCATCAAGGGATTCAGCGGGCGCCAGTAGGCGACTATATTGTCATTAGCTTCCGAGCGTGTCGGAATTTCCACGAGGACGACTTGGCCAGTGCCCCAGTCGCCGATGGGTGTCACCCAGGTGGATGGGCGTTTGTGATAATTTGCCTGAAGATCTTGGTAATCATCGAATTCACGATTGCGCTGTACCAGGCCAAACCCCTGCGGATTGGTGTCACCAAAGCCGCTGATCTGCAGGTTTACAGGATTACGCAACGGACGCCACAGGTACTCACCCTGGCCAGTCCGCATGGCCAGCCCCTGTGAATCATGCACTGCAGTGCGGTAATCGGGAATATCGGCCCGGTCCATATCGCCAAACATGAACATCGAGGTTAATGCGGCCAGTCCGACATGTCTGAGTTCTTCACGCGGGAACAACGTTGCTTCCACGTCGAGGCGGGTAGGATCGTCCGGGTAGATGCCAAAGCGATACGCACCCGTCACGCGCCGGCTATCGAGCAGGGCGTGCACAACAATCGCGTCCGAGCGTGAAGAGGGACGCTCGATCCAGAACTGACGGAAGATCGGAAACTCTTCACCGGTAGGTTCAGCTACATCAATCGCCAGGCCGCGAGCCGACATGCCATAGTTCTGACCACGGGACACTGCACGAAAATAACTCGCGCCCTGGAACACCACAAACTCATCTTTATAGTCAGGATTGTTCAAGGTGTAGTGCAGCCGAAATCCCGCGACTTTGTCCACCTCAGCGAGCAATTCAAGAATCTCGGGGGTGGCAGAAGTAAAGGTGTCGTTGTCGACCGGAACATCCACCACTTCGCCATTTTCAATTAGCGCAATATCCACGCCACTGGTATACAGATTGCCCGGTGCAAACAGCTCAATCGAAAATTTAGTTGGGCTGCTACCCCAGATAGCGGCCTCTTTCTGATACTGGATTTTGCGGTATTCGTCGTAGTTCAGGGCGAGCAGTGGATCGGGCACAGGCTGGGGCGCTTCGTAAGGCTTCAGGGAAAGGGCATTGGCAGCTTCCTCTACTACCTTGCGCGAAAACTTCTCTCCCTGGGCGTGGCTGAGGGAAGAAAACTGGAAAAAACACAGGAGTAAG
>CAIYIP010000307.1 GCA_903926285.1 uncultured Gammaproteobacteria bacterium | reverse complement strand
TCAAACATTCGGGTGCAAGACCATCCGGCCCACCCACAAGCATGGCAATATTTCGTCCTGAATCGCGTATTTTCCCCAGGCTCTCGGCCAGCTGTTGTGTTGTTTGTACCGCACCTTTGACATCCATTGCGACGATAAAATCCTTGTCATTGATAGCTTTCAGCGAGGCCTCACCCTCCTTCGCCAGGGCCCTGGCCAAATCAGAATTTTTCCCACGCTGCGCCAAAGGTACTTCTGTAATTACCAGTTCAAAATCCGATGGCAAGCGTTTGCGATATTCTGCAACTCCTGATTCCACCCAATCCGGCATCCTGTTTCCCACACAAATTAATTTGATCTTCATGGCGCAGAGCAATCAAGATTTTGTTGCGGGAGACATATTCCATAGCGACTCAAGGTCATACAATTTTCTTGTAGCAGCCTGCATAACATGAACAATAACATCACCAAGATCGAGCAATATCCACTCCGACTGTAATTGACCCTCCATTCCTCTTACATCGACGCCAGCATCTTTAGCGCGCTTATGGACCTCATCAGCCAGGGACTTGACATGCCGACTGGAGGTACCCGTTACCACAATCATGTAGTCGGCGAATGAGGATATTTTTTTAATATCGAGCACCGCGATCTGCTGCCCCTTGATGTCTTCCAGCGATTTTACTGCCAGATCTCGCAATTTAGTTGATTTCAAATTTGACTCCCCGTTGTTGATAAAGTTTATGCGTACGAATGTAAGTTGCTACATCCTTATTCAAAAATTGTGAAATGTCCCGCTGATTGCGCAACATATCCCTGATTTCGGTCGATGAAATGGCCGGCGTTGACACATTCAACACCAGAATTTTTCCAGCTGCAGAATCCTTGCAATCTTCTATACACCGAACTCTGCGCTTCTCCAGTTCAAGCTGAAGGACCGGATCAAGCGTTGCCTGCGTCAACTCATAACCGGGTCTGGCAACAACCACAATATGAGCCAAATCAAATAAATCCAGCCATCGATACCAAGTGGGCAAGGATAGAAAAGCGTCCAGCCCGAGCAGCAGATGGAATATTGATGCCCGCTGCCCCGCACGGATTGCAGTCAGGGAAGTGTATGTATATGAAGGACCGTTACTGAGGCATTCCCTTGGATCGACATGCAACCACTCCTTTCCGCGACAAGCCAACTCAAGCATGGCTACTCTGGCGGCCGATGGCGTATGTGCCCGCGGGCGATGCACCGGCAAACCACAGGGAACAAGCAGTATTTCATCGAGATCACAAAGCTGCTTTACCTGTTGCGCGAGTTGCAAGTGCCCATCATGCACAGGATCGAACATACCTCCCATGATGCCCAGCCGCTTGCATGCTGAAGCTAACACCGAAGGATTAACCTAGCTGCGCACATGACCATCCCCCAGAACTATATATTTTCTTGAGGTCAAACCTTCAAGCCCTACTGGACCACGCGCATGAATCTTGTCAGTTGAAATGCCAATTTCTGCACCAAGCCCATATTCAAAGCCGTCAGCAAAACGTGTTGATGCATTGATCATTACCGAACTTGAATCCACTTCACGCAGGAACCTGCGGCCTCTTGCATAATCTTCAGTCACGATGCTGTCTGTGTGCTGGGACCCATAGGTATTAATATGAAGAATCGCTTCGTTTATCCCGCTGACAATCTTGATCGCGAGAATTGGCGCCAGATACTCAGTGCTCCAATCGGCTTCTACTGCTGGTTTTATTCCTGGCAGCATCTGACAGGTACGCTCGCATCCGCGCAATTCAACACCTGCTTCTGCGTAAGCTGCCGCCAACTGTGGCAGCACTTCCATGGAAGATTCTGCAACCAGCAATGTCTCCATTGCATTGCAGACACCATAACGGTGGGTTTTTGCATTCATGGCAATGTTGAAAGCCTTGGCAGGATCTGCACCGTCGTCGATATAGACATGACAGATCCCATCCAGATGTTTGATCACCGGTACTTTTGCATCCTTGCTGATGCGCTCAATAAGCCCCTTGCCACCGCGGGGAACAATCACATCAACAAATTGCGGCATTGTGATAAGTTCAGTCACTGCAGCCCTGTCCGTAGTGCCCACAACCTGGACTGCATTTTCCGGCAAGCCTGCCTTGACCAGACCACGCGTGATACACGCAGCGATTGCCGTGTTTGAATGTATGGCTTCAGAACCGCCGCGCAGAATTGTCGCATTGCCCGACTTCAAACACAGACTCGCAGCTTCGACTGTTACATTGGGCCGTGATTCGTAAATGATGCCAATAACTCCCAGTGGCACACGCATCCTGCCAACCTGGATGCCGCTCGGCATATAACGCATCTCACCGACCTCGCCAATCGGATCTGCCAGATCAGCAACCTGTCGCAAGCCTTCAATCATGCCGTCGATTCTTTTGGGCGTGAGCTCCAGCCGATCGAGCATGGCAGCATCGAGACCCTTTGCGCGTCCTATAGCCATGTCCTTGCGATTTTCCTCAATGAGCACTTGGCGCGCTTCGTGGATAGCATCAATGATTGCCAGCAGTGCTGCATTCTTGATGCGGGTATCTGCCGCGGCCATTATTCTTGATGCTGCCCGGGCCTGCTGCCCAAGCTGTTGCATCAGTTGCTTGATATCTGACATGGAAAAGTCCAAATGCTAAAAACTGATGAATTATACCCAGTTAATAACACCCGGCAGTAGTTAAACTTGTGCTTGAACCGTGAGCTGTGACCAATGCATGTCACCCGTAATCAGCGCTTCTTTCTGCAAGCGGGTAAGTTTTTTGATACGCGCCTCCAGCACACTGGCAATACTTCGGTTGGCAAATTCCGCGCGATACACCAGATCAAGAGGACCTTTGCCGCGAAGATTTTTTGCCCCTTTGCCGCCCTTATGGTGTTCTTTCAAGCGTCTTGTGGTATCAGTTGTAATGCCGGTATAGAGCGAGCCGCTCCTGGTTCTTATCAGGTAGACATACCAAACGCTGCCGGTTCCGGAAATATTTTCAGTCACATTATGCCCTTCGGTATAGCCGGTTCT